>JAFGQT010000002.1 GCA_016935515.1 Bacilli bacterium | reverse complement strand
GCATTTGTTTATCAAGTGTGGGGATATTATCCGTGTTATAAAACAGCGGATTATATCCCTTTAATGATCGATTTTTAAGTTTGACAGCGATTGGATATTCACGAAAGTTGCAGACAACAAGATAGCTCTTTTCTTTGCCATGGTTTACATATATGTAGCTGTCATCACCTTCTAGGTCGATGAATTCAATTTCGCCTTCACTGATGTCCGAATCGTTCATTCTGTAGTTCAGGACAGAACGATATAGGTTCAATAAGGAATTAGGATCATTCTCTTCATCCAATACGTTGACTGTTTGATAATTGCCGTTCACTTTGATCCACGGATTGCCTTTGGTAAAACCAGCATGCTTAGTATTTTCCCATTGCATCGGCGATCTTGCGTTGTCCCGCGACCTGGACCGCATGATTGCAAGTGCTTCATTAGGGTTGTAGCCTTTATCCACGATGTTTTTATATTCCGTGTAGACTTCAACATCACGGAAATCGTCAAGTTCCTGATAATCGACGTTTGTCATGCCGATTTCTTCTCCTTGATAACAAATCGATGTGCCGGGCATGAAATATAGCGACAAGCATAGCATCTTAGCGGACTTCAAACACCATTTACCGGAATCTTGACCATAATGACTCAAAACGCGTGGCTGATCATGATTGTGCCAATATATCACGTTCCACCCTTTGCCTTTGAGGATCTTGAACCAGTGGTCATAACTTTGTTTGATCGTTTTGACACTCAAAACTCCTTTTGCCCACTTACCCATCAATTTCGGATGTGAATTGTCAACATCAGCCCAACAATGGCCAAAATGAATCAAAAGATCGAATTCGTTGCGCCCGTAGCCCACATAATTTAGTGCCTCTTCTTTTGTTGCCCCACCAGATTCGCCAATAGTCAACATTCCTCGTGGAACGAAAATATCTTTGCCCAATTCTTGGAGATACTCATGATGTTTTGGCAAGGATGAGAAATGAAGATATCCCGGAAAATCATCCGGAAATTCCCAGTTTTTCTCGAGATGGTTTGAAGCATCGACACGAAAACCATCGATGCCGAGATCGATCCACCAGTTGATCATCGTCTTCATATCCTCACGCATTTCAACATTGCGCCAATTTAGATCCGGCATCTTTTTTGAAAAAATGTGTAGATAGTATTCATCGGTCGGCGGATTGTATTCCCATACTGAACTGCCAAACCAGGACATCCACCGAGTCGGCGCAACTCGGTTGCCATCGCTATCGTATTTGGGAGGCTGCCAAATATAGTAATCGTGATACTTCTTATGTTGTGGATTTGTCGGGTCTTTAGCTGCGGTGAACCACTGATGCTCGTCAGATGTATGGTTGAGAACCAAGTCGATGACGACCTTGATCTTCAGAGCATGTGCTTCACTAAGCAAAACACGGAAGTCATCGATCGTTCCGTAGTCGCTGCTAACTCGATAGAAATCCCTGACGTCATAACCGTTGTCGTCCATAGGCGAATCATAATGTGGAGAAATCCAAATCACGTTTATCCCAAGTTTTTTAATATATTCAAGTTTTTGCGCGATACCATTTATGTCACCGATCCCATCATTGTTGGTATCGAGAAAACTTCGCACGTACACTTGATAAATATTTGCGTTCATCCACCATTTGTGCTTCATAAGATAAGTCCTCGTTTTCCAATGACATCGAACTCGATCACTCACTGTCCAAAGTTGTCAATACCGGATATATACTGCCTTTTACAAATGTTATTTCAAAGTCTTTCAAAAACGAGCGTCGTAATTCTTCGTTACCATGATCATATATGATTCTGCCCTTCATCTTGGCCAGCAAAACTCCGAGCAAATCAACATCGATTGACTTAGTTTCTTCCGGAGTTATCTCACCGTATGCAAATTCATCAAGCAAAGCCAGGTCATCCAGTTCGATTCTCTGCAAGAGTTTTGAAAATGCAATCAGCAAACCGAATTCTCTCAGCGACCGGCAAAATTTCAAATAACCTTCGTAGTCGTTTTCCTGCAGTTCAGGTACAATAATAACTCTACCGGCAAGTTTCAACTTCCCTATCAAATTACCAAGCGTCTGTGCAAGATGCTCAGTCTTCGGTATGCTCATGGGAATACGTATGGTAAACTTGATCTTCTTCACTACATTGTTCGTGGGTTTATCAAGCTTCTTTGCCAGTTTTCTCAAGAACAGGTCAAAAAATGGAACTACCAGATTCGCTTGCGATATAGCCGCAAAAATCTCAGATTCAGAACCAAATATTTGTTTTGTATTTGGTTTGACTTCCAACATGACATACTCGCCTGTATGCCAATTTCCGATTGGTTGATAAACAAACTCAAGCTTCTTATTATCAATCAACTCTCGAAGGACTGCAGCTATACTTGCTAGATAGCCAAAACGCTTGACTTCCTGACGTTCATAATAGGCCGCGCCATCAATAGCTTCTTTATGACAATAGCCCCACTGAACCAAGTTCTTTATCAAACCTTCCGGATCCTCAGGTCTTTGGACTTGAATCGCTGAGATTGACAGATCAACTTGCAGGCTGGTGGTGTCGATATAGGAAGCATATTTCGTTGTCCGAGCAATCCTGTCGATTATGCGTTTGTCAACCGTTTTCCAGATTGACACAAAACTATCTACCCCTATTTCGTATATGCCAAGCAAATATTGCCTTGAGGCTCTTTCAACTGTGTCTTTGATTCCAGCAAACAATTTCTCGCATGTCGTCAAAGGCGACATACTCATCAAGTGGCGGAAATTTTCCAGTAACACAAGTCCCAAAGTATATGGTGGTTTGATCGCCAAAAGGTCAATCATCAAGCTTTCGAAGGGCCTCAATCCATGCACAGTTCTTGCGCTTGGCTTATTATGTTCAACTTCTGTTTTGGATTGCTCAATCGCTTTTTTTAGCCCGATGTAAATCGTCTGTCGATCAACCCAAGATATTGCCTCAAGTTTGATAATACTTGTCTCAGACGAGCGATAAGCGAAGATATGTTTCTGAGGGCTGAGAAAATCATCGATATAAAGCGGTTTTTCCATGACCATCCGTTTCTGGATGTCCTTGTATCCAGAGACATCTAGATCGAGGCCAAGAAGACTTCTTGCCTGAGGGTTAAGACAACGGACTTGCTCGCCCTCCAACCGTAAAAGACCAATCTGAAGCTTTTCAAGCAACCTTGCATACGGTTCCATTTCGCTCATGTATGCGACAAGCGATGCATTGAGCGTCAGTTTTTGCGCCAATACATTGGCACCAAGTTGAAGCAATCTCTGGGCTTTGTCGAAACTTGAAGTATTCGCGTGCATACAGACGATGTGTGCCTTTGGATAAACGGGTTGTTCGATTAACGTTGCAGTTACTAAAGAAACGTCTAGCGGGGTTTTGGCTTCATCATAATCTAGGAACGGATGTTCTGAATCTTGGCGATGAAGTTGGTTCATGTTTTCCGAACTCATGATTGTGTCAAGTATGGTGTTTTCAACGATATCAAACGCAAGCGTCTTTTCCATCAACAGACCCTTCTGGTATGTCATGGTCCTGAATCCTGATTGATCGACATAAATCATCAGCAAGCGCTTGAAGTCGATTTTTTCGGCTAATTTCCTGAACATGTCCAAGACAAGGTCGCGAGGTTTGTTATTGTGCAGTTCCGGCAATGCAGTTCTAATGATATCGATAGTGTCATCAAAGACATCGATCGGCTGGCGCTGTTGCTCGCTCAGTTGCGACAATTTGCTTTCGGTTTCGAAAACCCGCTGATAATCGCCAATTTTCTCAAACAATCTTAAGCCAGCTTCATAGAAACGTATCTTTGCGATCTTCGATATCTGTCTTTCGACTTTCGGAAGATACTTCTCATAAAACATCAACGCTTCCGCATGATTGTTAAGTTGAAGGGAAATGTATATAAATCTGTCAAGATAACGAAACTTGGCTTTGGCCTTCAAAAAATACTTCTGAAATAGTTCCATGGCTAGAAGATAATCCTGTGCGCCATAAGCAAGATCGGAGGCAACAAGGTCGAACGTCGGATTGTTTCGCAAGCGATCAAAATTGTGGGCGTATTCGTACATTTTCTTGGCTTCCGCAAGATTTCCTTCACCAAGTTCAAGCATCGCGAGTTTAAGGTATTTCGATACGAGATTGTTGTTCGAGATCGTATCTTCTACTTCATGCAATGTCGCAATCGCTTTTTCGTTTTGACGAAGCCCCTCATAACAGACTGCCATGTAGAACTTCTGCATCAATTGATAAGATTTCTTCGCTTCGATGAAGCGTTCGCGATACTTCAGGACTTCAAGCAGTTCCTGATAATCCTCAATCTTCAGGAGGATTCCGACGAGTTGATCTACAAGCGGGACGATCAATCCAAAATCATCCAAAATTGTGCTTGTGATGGTTTTCTTCAACACTTCGACGGCTTCATCATATTCCTGAATTGAATCGAGATACTTCGCCAGCAACAAAGTTGCCTCTTGGCAGATCGGCTGGTTTTTCTCCGCAAGAGCGGTTTCTTGAAGGGCTTGCAGTTCCGCTACGTTATCAGGGGTAATGTCCGTTTTTTTAAGTTCGCTAAGCTTGTTGTCGATGTCCATATATTTCCCCCAGATCAGAAAAATTTAGTGTAATTCTTGATAATCTTGGCGCTATCGACGTCGATTATCTCGAGTTCAATTTGATTCTTGAGCAGTTTGATGACGGCATAAGTCCGTTCTGGGTGCAGTTTTGGAAACAAAAGCGATCCGGGATTGACTAAAAGGACGTCTCCATAGTCGCTGATGCTCCACATATGGGTGTGACCATAAAGGACCAACTTGCATTCGAGCGCTTGAGCATGGTGATATAACGCCGAAAGCCCAGACTTAACGTTGTAGTGGTGTCCATGAGTCATGAAGATTCCATAGCCGAGAAAATTCATGTTTAAATCATAAGGAAAACGCGGTTCGAACGGATAGTTCCCTTTGACACCGATGATGCCAAGATCAGACAATTCATTTTCAGGCATCTCCGAATCGCCTAATGAAAATATATGATCATATCCTGATTGTTGGTCCAACATTTTTTTGATTCCCGACCGATCGCGATGATTGTCGCTGAAAACGACCAGTTTAACCATCATGGCTTAAGTCCTCCATCAGTTTTGCCATTGCCTTGCCACGGTGACTGATGCGATTTTTTTCTTCTATCGTCAATTCCGACATCATCTTGTTGAGTTCACAAACGTAAAAAATCGGATCATAACCAAAACCATTCCCGATAACAGGAGTTGTGGCAATCTTTCCCTCTAATGTTCCAGAATAAGCTTTCGCAGCCTGATCGGGGCGTTTATAAACAATTTGGCAAACAAATCTTGCGGATCGATCTTGACATGCGCTCATCGCTTTCATGAGTTTCATGTTGTTGTCTTCATCTTTTTCGCTCTCGGAATATCGCCTTGAATTAACTCCGGGACGACCATTCAGACAATCTACTACCAAACCTGAGTCATCCGCAATCACTGGCATAATGATTCTATCCTGTACTGCTTGAACTTTCAAAAGCGCGTTCTCGAGAAAAGTTTTGCCGGTCTCTTCAACATCTGGCAGATCCGGAAAATCATGAAGGCTTAAAATCTCGAATCCCAAAGGTTCGAGCATGGCTTTATATTCTTTGATCTTTCCATTGTTCATTGACGCAATCACGATTTTTTTCATCATTTCACCAATATGAGTATACCATAAACATCACATGTATGTGGCTTCTAAACATAAAAAAGACACCTAAAAGGTGTCTGTTTAGAATCGAGTTAAGGATAAGTATTATCTATCGACAAGTTTGAGGATGTCTCGCTTGCTGCCGGAAAGAAACAGGTGTTCATTATCCTCGAAGACATGATCGGCGTTGAGAATCGGATAGTACTCGCCATTGTTTTTCGTTGCGATGATGTTAACGTTGAATTTCTCACGGATCTTGAGAGCACGGATAGTGGAACCGACCCAGCTGTTTGGAACAGCGAGTTCGATAATCGCATATTCGTCCGTAAACTCAAAGTAATCGAAGATATTCTTCGAAGTGTACTTCATCGCTGTGCGCCATGCCATGTCTCTCTCTGGATGTATAACAGCGTCAGCGCCTATCATTATCAGGAACTTGGCGTGCATTTCTCTGTCAGTTTTTGAAACAACCCGTTTTGCACCTGCCTGTTTGAGAAGCCAAGTGATTTCGAGCGACGACTGAAAGTTGTCGCTGATACACACGAAGCAAGTATCAAAATTGCCGACACCGAGAGATTGGATTATTTCTTGTTCCATACAGTCGCCAATGTGAGCGGAAGTGACATATGGAGCAACTTGATTGACCGAGGCTTCATCTTTATCAATGACCATTACCTCATTGCCCAATTCAGCCAATTTCAGGGCTAGATGTCTCCCAAATCGGCCTAGGCCGACAACCAACATAGTTTGCATATTATTTCCTCCTTAACCGATTATAACCTTTTCCAAAGGATTTCTAATTGATGTTACTTGTTTTTTCTCGATGAATGCCATCGCAATTGACATGCTGCCAACTCTTCCGGCATACATCAAGATGATGATCACAATTTTAGAAAGCGAGTTAAGACTGCTTGTGATGCCGCGCGAGAGTCCGACTGTACCCATCGCGGAAAATGATTCGAACAAAATGTCATGCAGCGAAAAGTCTTGTGAAACGATGATGATGAAGCTGCCCACTAAGGCGATCGAGACATACAATATCGCCGAGTTGAAAGCCCGTTTTACAACGTTTGGATCGATGCGCCTGTTGAAAGAGTTTATGTCCGTGCGGCCCCTGATGTACGCAAGGACGGACAGAAATATCACAGCGAGCGTCGACACCTTGATTCCGCCTGCAGTAGATCCAGAACCGGCTCCAATGATCATGAGCATGATTGTAAACGATGATGCAGCAGGAGACAAAGTGGCAATATCAGTGGTGAAAAATCCAGCGGTTCTCGGTGTGATTGCACTGAATGTAGCAGCGAGAATCTTTCGCGAAGCTGTAAGTCCCTGATAAGCTCCATTCCATTCGATTGCCGCAAACACAAGCGTTGAAGCAACGATAAGGACCAGCGTTGTAGCGATGACTATCTTGGTGTGTAGGCGATACTCTTTGAAGCGCAATTTGTGCTCGTATAAATCTCCCCAAACAATAAAACCGATTCCTCCGATTACTATCAAGAAGATTACCACAAGGTTGACTAAGACATCAGACACAAATGGAGTTAAAGAAGCATATGGTCCAACAATCCCCATCAAATCAAACCCAGCATTACAAAAAGCTGACACTGAATGGAATATTGCTAGCCAGATGCCGCTTCCGATCCCGAATTCCGGGATGAACTTAATCGATAACAATGCGGCACCGACGATTTCAAAAAATCCAGTGATGAGCAGAACCCTTCGGGCTAGCCGGACAATCCCACCAATCTGCATTGAATTGACAGCTTCCATGAGGTTCATTCTTTCTTTGAGCCCGATTCTGCGGCCAATAACCATGGCGAACATGACCGCTATCGTCATAAAGCCTAGTCCGCCTATCTGAATCAGAAACAATATCACAATCTGGCCAAACAGAGTGAATTGAGTATATGTATCATAGACTACCAGTCCAGTCACACAAGTTGCCGAGGCCGAAGTGAATAAAGCATTCAAATATGGTATTGAGATCCCTGATTTATTTGCAAACGGAAAAACCAGAAGCAGACTACCAATGAAAATAATGATGGCAAATCCAAGGGCAAGGGTTTGTAGGGCATTCAATTTAAGTTTCATTGTAAATCAGCTCCCAAACACATGATGATTGACAAACTTCGTGAATCACCGATCGTGTTTCCGTAAAATATGATTTCGTGAATATTTTTTGACATGATATATTTCATCAAGTGCCAAATCCTATTGACATAAAAAACAGCCGATGTCGATAAACGCGGCTTGACAAGCTGACTGGATCGAAATACGTGCGATTTTCATCATCGGTTGTATGCGCATGAACTCATCTCCTGCCAGTATATAGTATACCAGCATTGACACAAAAATAGTAACTGAATAGTAACCTGCATCGTTGTTTTTTTAAATCGTTACAATTTTACACCAAAAGCATCACAAAAGTCAAATGATTTCCAGTTATGCTGTTTGACAAGCTTCTTTTTTTTAGCAAATATTTTGAATTATCGAAGCTTTACATACAAAATACTACATTGTTGGAAAAATGACGTTCGATGATGTATAATAGATATTTGCGAGGTAAAGACCATGAATGATTACGACGATCTTTTCAAAGACAACACAATTCAATCAGAACCGCCGACAAAAAAGCCTGACAACAACACAGATCCCAAAATCATCCCTGAGGATGGAGGAAGATCCAATCGGCTGATTATCATCGTTTATATCGCTGTCCTTCTGCTTGTCTCACTGTTCTCAGATATTTATGCCCGACTTACCTACCCTGACCATCTTGAACTTGAAGCCAATATCGAACTTATATCTGCTCCGTCAATCAGCGTTTCAGAGATCGATGATCCGGATTATGATTATCAGGTTGTCTTCACAGGGACTTTGAAGAACAACAACCAAATCAGTTTGCCACGAATTTGGGTTCAATATGAATTATTGGATGCTGAAGGGAACAACATCTACACCTACTATGTCGATAGGGACAACATATCTCAAAATGGCATCGCTTCGTTCTCGGAATCTGTCAAGCTGGGTTCAGAACCAATTACTTACACGGTTACATATGGGTTCGATTTCAGTGCCATGTTCTACATTGTTCTGAATTTCGCTCAAGTGATGGTTGCTTCTGTTTTAGCGATTTTCGTTGACAAACTCAATTTCCGTCGCGACTGGAAGCGAGTTAAAAATGAAGGCTTCACCTGGTTTGCCGGCCAAATCGTTGTTGGCTTTGGACTCGTCTATGCCGCAATGATCGTTTCTCAGATGTTGCTTGTCTATGTCTTCGGTATCGAATCGACATCCCAAAATGAGATCATGATCGCATCGATGTTCTCCGATGATCCACTCAGTCTGTTCCTGCTGTTCCTTTCGCTTTGTATCTTTGCTCCCTTGATTGAGGAATTAGTATTTCGGAAGGTCCTCTATGGTTATTTGGAACGAAAGCTTGGTTATGCTGTCGCCATTATTGGCAGCGGTCTAATATTCGGCTTGATGCACGTTATATCTTACGGAGACTTCATTCAAGCAATACCCTATGTTTTGATGGGATCAGTCTTCGGGTATATCTACCATCGCTCGAATCGAAGCATCTACGTCACGATTGGAGTCCATTTCATCAATAATTTGATATCGTATATTCTATACTTCATAGCTGTCATCCAATTCATGTGAAAGTAAAAACGTCACCAAACGGTGACGTTTTGTTTTCCCTGTTATTTAATTATCTTACTGAGTCCTTCAACACTTTTCCAGCTTTGAATGTTGGTGCCTTCAATGCGGGAATGGAGATAAGTTCGCCAGTTCTTGGGTCATGTCCGGAACGAGCTTTGCGTACTTTGACTTCAAATGTTCCAAATCCTGTCAATACTACTTTCTCACCTTTGACAAGAGCTTCCTGGATAGCTACAACCATCGAGTTCAATGCCACTTCGGCATCTTTTTTTGTCAGATCGGACAATTCAGCAATTCTTGCGACAAGTTCAGATTTGTTCATACGTTTTTTCCTCCTATATTTTGATAACTCAATTATAAGGAGTTTATTTTTAAAATGCAAGCGATTTACTGAAAAAAATGCCGATATTTCAAGGAAAATAGCGGTTATTCACGATTTCGAAGGATAATTTTGATCGGTGTTCCTTCAAAATCGAACCGTTCGCGAATCCGATTCTCAAGATACCGATGGTAACTGAAATGCATCGCGTCAGTATAATTGACGAAAAGAACGAAGGTTGGGCATCTTTCCTTGACCTGTGTGGCATAGTATATCTTGATTTGTTTGTGATTGTGTTCCTTAGGAGGATTGAGCAATACCGCTTCATTGATGACTTCATTAAGAACCGAAGTCGAGACCCTGCGGGAATAGTTTTCAAATGCTTTTTCAATTGCTGGGAACAGCGTTTTGACCCTTGATTTGGTCTTCGCAGACAGAAATACTATCGGCGCGTACGAAAGAAACTTGAACTCCTGGCGAATGCGCTTTTCCCATTCAACAATCGTATTGTTGTCTTTTGCGACAAGATCGTATTTGTTCACGACCAGGACAATTGCCTTGTCACTGTCAGTCGCGTAGCCAGCCACGTGCTTGTCTTGTTCGATAATACCTTGATTGGCATCGATTACAACCAGACACACATCGCTGCGGTCAATTGCTTGCATTGCCCTGAGGGCACCGTAGCGTTCAAGCGATTCATAGATCTTTCCCCGCTTGCGGAGACCTGCTGTATCAATGACAACATAGTTCTGCTCATCTTTGACGAACATGGTGTCAACGGAGTCAGTGGTCGTTCCTTGTTCGGAACTGACAATGACACGATCATATCCTAAAATAGCATTTGTTAGTTGTGATTTACCGACATTGGGTCTGCCGATGATAGAAAATTTGATTGTGGCTTCCGGGTACTCCTCGCCAACGGATTCTGGAAACAACGAAGTAACTTTGTCAAGCAAATCGCCAATTCCAATGCCATGTGTTCCAGAGATGGGAATGATGTCCGCTGCTCCCAATTCATAGAACTCATAATACTGGTCTCTCACGCTTTGATTGTCAGCTTTATTGACGGCTACAACCACAGGTTTGTTTGCCTCGTGAAGCATCTGCATGACGACGTGATCATCAGGAGTGACACCGGATTTACCGTCGACGACAAAAATGACGACTTGACTTTCGCGGATGGCGATCTCCGCTTGGATTTTTATTTGTGACAAAAAGGGTGCATCACTTATTTCGATGCCCCCCGTATCAATTAGGTTGAAATTATGTCCGAGCCAAATGGCCTTTCCGTAGAGGCGGTCCCTTGTGGCGCCGGGTTGATCATCGGTTATGGCTTTTCTTTCACCGACGATACGATTGAAAATCGTTGATTTGCCAACGTTAGGTCGGCCAACGATCGCTACTACTGGTGTCAATACGATCACCCTTTGGTTATTTTTTGAATTTCTTGAACAGATCAGCCAATGATTGGTTGGCCGAAACATTGTCTTTTAAATGCGATTCATATTCACGGCGCTGGCTTTTTTCGACTACCTTACGCAGTGAAACGGTCATTTTCCATTCTCTGGGGAAGAAATTAACAACCTCAACGGTCAAGACATCTCCGACCTTGAGTTGATCTTCGACCCGGGAAATGTGCTCACTCGAGATCTCGCGTATCGGCAGAAAAGCCTCAACACCAGACACTTCAAGCACTGCACCTTTCTCAACGATAGTCTTGACGGTTGCGGATACTTGCTCCCCGACCCTAAGCTTCAAATCAGCCCAAGGATTGTATTCTAAATGTTTGCGTGACAGCGTGAATTGTTGTTTGTCCTCATTGATGCTGGTTATTTCGACTTCAACAGCATCACCTGGTTGAACTCTTCCGGCAAGATTGTCTTCTGGGTCCCAAGAGTAGTCTTGACGACTTAGTAGGCCGGTCACTTCGCGTTCAATTTCTAAAAGCATGCCATATTGCATTTTCTTGACAACTTTTCCGGTGACTTTGTCTCCAACTTTATGATTCTTTAAGAACAAGTCCCAAGGGCGTTCTTCAAGTGCCTTCATTGACAAACTGATTCGTTTGCCGGAAATCTTGATGACCTTGACTTCGACTTCTTGACCGACTGAAAGAACTTCATCGACTTTCTTGATATGATAATGAGACAATTCGCTGATATGGATCAACCCTTCGACCAAATCGGAAAGTTTGACAAATGCGCCGAAATCAGCGATGTTCGATACAACTCCCTTTAGGGTCTCACCAACTTCAAGTTTGGCTATCTCAGCTTTTTCTTGTTTTTTAAGATTCTCATATTGAATCTGTTTGCGATTGGCAATGAATTTCTCCTTGCCACGCTCAGAACGAATATCGATGATTCTGACTTCAATGTCGGTGCCTACCAATTTCGCTTTGGCGTCTTCATCGATATTTTCCAATGAAACCAATGAATCCGGTAAGAACAGCTCGATTGAATTGTAATCTAGTAACAAGCCGCCTTTGACAGCTTTTCTGACTTTGACTGTGATGTCGCTGTCAATTTTTAGTTCTTCACGATACTTCTGCCTGACTTCGATCCGTTCCAAGTCCTTCCGAGACAAGAGCAGGATATTAGTTTGATCTCCGTGACTGATCTTTGTTACCTTGGCTTCGATTTGATCTCCTTCTTTGAACAAGTCCTTTGCGCTTTGGACCTTTTTCGTCGAAAGATGATCCTTGTATATTGTGCCCTCGAACATGTAGCCGACGTCGACAAGAACCTCTTCATCAGTGACTTTGATGACCGTTCCTGTCAAGATGTCTCCTACCTTCGGGATTCTCAATTGTTCATTGTCCATTTTGTTTTCCATTGTCTTTGCTCCTCTTTGTTGTCACTACTGTGAACATGTTGTATATCATATCCGCAACTGCGTTGATATCGTGATCGGATGTATCAAGATAGATTGCATCTTCGGCTTGCCTCAACGGATTGTAGCTTCGCGAAGAATCGATTTTGTCTCTTCTTTCAATCTCAGATTTCAATTTATCATAACTGCTTGGTATGCCGAGCGAGAGGTTTTCCTCATGTCTTCGCCTTGCCCGCTCTTCTACAGAAGCGGTCATAAAAATCTTGAGATCCGCATCAGGCAAGACGACAGTTCCGATATCCCTGCCATCCATTACAACGTTACTTGACTCAGCAATTTGTTGTTGGAGTGCCACAAGCTTGTTCCTTACGGGGATGTGGCTTGCGACGACGCTGACGTTGTTGGACACTTCATTTGATCTGATCGGCATTGTAATGTCCTCACCATCAAGGAACAAGATTCCTTTCTTGAATTCCATTTTTGTGGAATCAAGAAAACCGAATGCCTCCGGATCTTCGATGTCGATGCCCGAACGCAAAGCCTTGAGGGTAGTGGCGCGATACATGGCTCCCGTATCGATGTAAGTGTAATTGAGTTTTTTAGCCACTAATTTGGCTACAGTCGATTTGCCAGCTCCGGCAGGACCGTCTATGGCAAGTGCGTGATGCTTCATCATATCGCCTCTCAACTCAATACATTATAACATAAACCGACCGCAAATCCAGCAAAATTTCGTCGGTTTTTGTCACTTTCCATGCTTGGCAAGATTCCAGAGCTGTTTGACCTCGTGAGGCTTCAAGGTTCGATAGTCTCCTTCTTTAAGATCTTTGACTGTCACGGTTCCGAAACGGTATCTTTTGAGTTTGATAACTTGATGGCCAACGGCTTCAAACATCCTTCTTACTTGATGGTATTTGCCTTCGGTAATGACGATGTTGACGTATGTGCTTGTCTTCTTGTCATCATACTTGACACTTGTAATTTTGGCAGGTTGAGAAACAAAATCACCAAGATCGACGCCTTTGGCCAAGATGGCAGAAGATTCTTTTCTTAGTAAACCTTCAATTTTCACATGATATTCCTTTTCTACTTTGTAACGTGGATGGATCAAGTGGTTCATGAAGTCACCATCATTGGTCAAAATCAAGAGTCCAGAAGTGTCATAATCGAGCCGACCAATGGGAAAAATCCTCTCTTTGACCGGAACCAAATCGAGGATTGTGGCACGTTGAAATTCATCATCTGTCGTCGAAACATAGCCTACTGGCTTATTAAGGACATAATAGACCTTGTCCTCAAACGTAATCCGTTTGCCGTCAACGACGATTTTCGCTGATTTTTCGACTTTGGTTCCAAGTTCTGTCACAATTTCGCCGTCAACCTCTACGAGCCCGTCGACAATCATTTGTTCTGCTTTTCGACGTGAGGCTATACCGGCTTGCTGAAGGAGTTTTTGCAGTCTTTCCATTGAAGACACCTCTCATATTTTTAGAAAAATGAGGACATGATCAGATGCCCTCATTCGTTGTCTTAATTTTCTTTTGCCATGAGGTCATGTGACTCAAGTTCAACTGTCAGTAAGACGCTCTTGATGCGGCGCTTCGAAATCTTCAGAATTTCGAACGTTAGGAGTTCACGATCTTCACTGACCAACTCGCTAAGGTCGTCGTAAACTTGATTCACAGCTAATTCGTATTCGATCTTCTCACCGATTTCAGGTATATCTTGGAATTTCTCGAACAACCAACCGCCGACAGATGTGGAATCAGAAACCGGGGCTTCGCCGAGATCAAGATCTTCAAACAATACCTTCAAGTCGATATCGGCGTTGACGACATATTGACTATCACCTTGTTTGATTATGTTCTCCAAGACGTCGTCATGCTCGTCATAGATTTCGCCTACAAGTTCTTCGATAGCGTCTTCCATAGTAACCAATCCGTCTACACCGCCGTATTCGTCGATGACGATGGCTAAATGGGAGTTCTCCATCTGCAGCAATTCGATCAAAGCGTCAACTTTCGTCGAGGCTGGCACAAAGATCGGTTTGCGAAGTAGTTTCTTGATATTGATATTCTGACCTTTGATGAGTTTCATGTAGAAGTCCCTTTCGGACAGAACGCCGACAATATTGTCTTGCTGACCGTCATACACTGGGATCCTTGAATACTTGTTCTTGAAAAAGATGTCGCGAACTTTATCGGTGTCCTCTGAGACGTCAAACGCGATCATATCGACACGGGGAGTCATGATTTCTTTGACAGTAATGTCGCTTAGATCGAGCACTTTTTGCAACATGTCAGCTTCTTCTTCGTCAATCGAGCCTTCTTCTTCCATCGTGTCAATGATGGTTTCAAGTTCAGATTCTGTGACCGTCGGTTTCCCAGCGGCTTCGACACGGGACACGACCTTTCGGTTAAGCAATCGGAAAGGATAAGTGATGGGCGTCATGAACTTGATCAGAATATAGACAAATGCACTGAAAAGCAAAGAGATATTCTCCGGATGTGTTTTTGCTATGCTCTTTGGTAATATCTCGCCAAAGATCAAGACCACTATCGTGATCACAACGGTATTGACAATCGAAACAACGGTGTCTTGGTTGGGCAAACTCATGAATAAACCGCTGAAAAAAAGCACGCTGACGGTAGTCAGGGCAATATTAGCCAGATTGTTGCCAACTAATAAAGTAGTCAGAGTCCTATCGAAATTCTCCACAATCCAAAAGGCCTTTTTTGCGCCTTTGGCATTAAGATCTATCAATGTTTTCAGACGGACTTTCCCCACTGCTGAGTATGCCATCTCGCTCATTGAAAAAAAAGCGGACAGCACCAAGAGTACCAACATCAATGTCAATAATCCCGGACTGAATATTATGCTGAGTGAGAAAAGCCACGTATCACTTGATTCCAAGAAATCATCACATCCTATATGTTATAAAATCAATATATCTATTTAGCTCTGGTATCGTACTTGCCAGTTGAAGTTGAAACGATAATTTTTTCGCCAGTTTCGATGAACAAAGGAACCAACAGTCTTAGCCCGGTGTTCGTCAAAGCTTCTTTGGTTGCATTGGATGCCGTATTACCGCGTGCTCCCCCGGGTGTTTCAACGACTTCGAGAACAACCTTGTCCGGAAGTTCGAGGCCCAAGATCTCTGACTCATAAACGATAATATTGATGGTCATGCCTTCGGTAAGGTATAATAGTTCGTTTTCAATCATCGATTGATGAATCTCGATCTGTTCAAATGTCTCGTTGTTCATGAAAACATGCGTATCGCCGTTAGCATAGAGATACTGCATCTGTGACTTGTCTATTTGTGCTTGATTGACATTGATTCCGGCGTTGAAAGTCTTATCAATCACAGCTCCGGTTCTGAGGTTTCTCAGCCTTGTCCGAACAAAAGCAGCCCCTTTTCCGGGTTTTACGTGTTGAAATTCAATTATCGAAAAAATATTTCCCTCATATTCGATCGTTAATCCTGTCTTGAAATCGTTGGTGCTTATCATATTTTCCTCCTGAACCCTGTAATTCCAGAAATACAGAATATATTATAATATAAAACTCCGTTGTTGACAACAGATTTCAACTCTACTATAATGTTCATGATACCCGAAAGAGGTGAAAATTATGCTAATTTTGTCAATTTGGGAGTGGGTTTTACCGATTGGCATCGGGCTCCTTGTCGGAATCTTGATATCGATGCGAAAACGTTATGATTACACGAAAATCATTCCTTTGGATCCCGAGGAGTTTCGCCTCAACATGCGCAAGGGACAATTGATCGACATTCGTTCTGAAGACGATTACCATCAAAAGAAGATCAACGGCAGCCGAAATTTCCCCAGGCGCAGTAGCTTCACAGCCTTGCACCGGTTACGCAAAGACCAACCGATCTTCGTCTACGATGTAAAAGATACAGCACTTCTCAGGCAAGTAGCCAAAAAGTTCATTCGCAAAGGCTTCAATCCGGTTTATGTCCTCAAGGGCGGAATTGAAGGTTGGCCATTCAGTCTCAAAGAATAGAAAATGATGCCAAGAGGCATCATTTTTTTATCAGTTTCAGCGTTTCTTGCAAGGTTTCATCCAAACTGCGAGCGGTAACGTCAATCCAGTCAACCTGCATTTGGTTCTTGAACCAGGTCAACTGTCTTTTGGCGTAACGACGCGAATTTTGTTTGATCATCTGAATTGCAGTATTGAGATCAGTTTCTTTTCGAAAATATCCGAACAACTCCTTGTATCCGATAGCTGCCATCGCTTGGCTTGAGACTTGCTTCTCAAATAGAGCTCTTGTTTCATCGACGAGACCGTTTTCGATCATCGCATCCACCCGAGAATCGATTCGGCGGTAAAGCTGGCCTCTATCAAGTTCAAGGCCAATAATGATACAGTCATCATAATAGGGTGTTTTGCCTTTTTTTCTTGTTTCGATCGCGTTGCTTCCGGCAAGTTCGAGGCTGCGAATGATGCGTCTACGATTATTTGGATGGACAACTGCCGCAAGATCTGGATCATTTTTCTTTAACAAATCATGAAGTTCTTCGGTTGGATAAGTTGAAAAATCGGTATCGTCATGTGATCTAGAATCGCCAATGAATTGATAATCATATAAAACACTCTTGATATAAAGCCCTGAACCGCCAACGATTATGACACTTTTGCCTTTAGCGTCAATTTCCTGAATTTTTAATCGAACTAGTCTCTGATAATCGGCGACAGAAAACTTATCGTCAGGATCAAAAATGTCAATCAAATGATGAGTTACTTGAAGCCGATCTTCAACTGATACTTTGGCTGTACCGATATCCATGCCTTTATAAAATTGAAAAGCGTCTCCAGAGATGATTTCGGCATCTAGATGTTTTGCGACTTGGATCGCTAAATCGCTCTTGCCTGTAGCGGTTGGTCCGACAATCGCAACCAATTTATGTTTCATTGGATACGCTTGAACCATTTTTCGACATCGATGTTGTTGATCAACACCATAATTGGCCTTCCGTGCGGACAAGTGTAGGGATTGCGACATTGTTTGAGGCTTTTTACGAGTTCATCTGCTTCTTCATGGGAAACATAAGCGTTGGCTTTCAATGAGTGCTTACAGGCAAGGAGTTTGGCAAGTTCATCCCTGAGGTCCCTTTTGTCAGTACTCTGATTGTCTGTCAATTTTGTCAAAACAGTATCGATATAGACCAGTTCCATGCCTTTTGGGAACCAATCTGGCACTTTTTTGACTGCGAAAGATCCAGAGTCAATGGACTGTAGGGAGATGTTTAATTCTGCCAATTTTGCGATGATTGTTTCATCGATCTTGGCAGCGATCTCATTGCCAATTTCTAGTGATAAAGGCACCAGCAATTCATATGAGGTAGTTGAGTCGCGACTCATTTTGTCAAGGTATCGCTCGTATCTTATTCTTTCTGCCGCTGCATGCTGGTCGAGTAGGTACAGTCCGAAATCGTTTTGATACAAGAGATATGTCCCCCGATACTGCCCTATATAGTCAAAATCAGGGAAACTTGCAGAGTCATGTGTCTGAGATTCAACTAATTCCGAACTGTCAAATGCAAAGAGCGTATCCTGCTCGTAAACGCTAGAAACTTCTTCACTGTTTACCGATTGGTAGTTGACTTCATGTGCGCCGTGGGAGCGTTGGATCACTGAAGTCTTGTTTAAGGACTTTGACAAAGTGGTCCTTATCAGTGATCGGAGATTCTCTAGTTCAGAGAATCTGACTTCATTTTTCGTCGGGTGCACGTTCACGTCCACCAATTGAGGATCGACTTCGATATCCAAAGCCACCAAAGGGTAACGATGTATCGGCACCAGTTGGGCAAATGCTTCAATGACACTGCTTACCAGCCGATTGTCTCTGATCGGCCGTTTATTTACGGAAATCGCAATCACGTTTCGAGATGCACGATTGTGAATCGGGTTTGCGAAATGGCCGCGGATTCGATAATCACGATTAGCCGCAGAGAATTCCGTCAAGGATTTTGCGACTTCAAAACCATATACTGCTCCTATAACTTCAGCGGTTTTACCGCTTCCGAAAGTTGAAAGCAGTCTTTTTCCATTATTTGATAACACAAAAGCGATATCCGGGTTGGCAAGAGCCAAACGGTTGACCGTGTCGATTACATACGACAACTCCGTTTGCGGTGACTTCAAGTACTTGAATCTTGCAGGAGTGTGATAGAAAAGCCGGCTCACTTGAATGCGTGTGCCTTGGATCGGAGGAATCACTGACTGTTCTTTCACGTGGCCATCCTGCACAACGACTTTGAATCCTTCTGTTTCATTGGTAGCTGTCTTAAGTTCAACGCGAGCAACAGAAGCTATCGAAGGCAGTGCTTCCCCACGAAAACCAAGGGTAGAAATGTGGAATAAGTCATATTCAGTTCCGATCTTTGACGTCGCGTGACGGCTGAACGCCATCAATGCGTCGTCTTTCTCCATGCCGATACCGTCATCTTGGACTGTGATGGACTTGAAACCTGATTCATCAAGCAAGATGTCGATGCGTTTCGCGTTGGCGTCTAGGGAATTTTCCACTAGTTCCTTCACGACATTGGCGATTCGTTCAATCACTTCTCCGGCAGCGATCAAGTTTTGCAGTTTTGGATCGAGCAGTTTTATCTTACCCAAATAGATCGCCTCCTTTTGATAAAAATCATCACTTCAGCTTTTTTATGGCCTCCACGGTCTCGGCCAAGATGTTCATCGCTTTGAGCGGTGTAAGATCATTTATGTCAATTTCCTTCAGTTGTTCCAATATTGACTCGTATTTCTCGTTTTCGATTTCATCTTCAACTTCAGCTATCTCATAATTGAACAAATCGATCGTCTGCGGTTTGATGACGTTGTATCCGTGATTTTTCTCAAGCGTTTCAAGTATTGCCTGAGAACGTCTGATCAAACTCAAAGGTAGCTTTGCGAGTTTGGCAACGTGGATTCCATAGGAGCGATCCGTCGGACCGTCCGCAACCTTGTGCAAGAAAACGATGCTTCCTTTTTCTTCTTTGGCGCGAACATGGACGTTATGGAGCGACTTGAGATCATCCTCAAGAAAGGTAAGTTCATGGTAGTGTGTGGAGAATAAAGTTTTGCAAGTGAGTTTATGATGTGTGTACTCGATGATTGCCTGTGCCAAAGCCATGCCATCATATGTAGCCGTACCTCTGCCAATCTCATCAAAAAGGATCAGGCTGTTTGAAGTTGCGTTTTGTAAAGCGTAGTTGACTTCAAGCATCTCAATCATAAAAGTCGATTTCCCAGTCGATAGGTCGTCTGATGCGCCGATTCGAGTGAATATCTGATCAAACACCGGTAAATTGACGCTTGTGGCCGGCACGAAGCAACCCATTTGGGCCATTATTACAATCAATGCCAATTGTCGCATATATGTGGACTTGCCAGACATGTTCGGTCCGGTGATCAGAAGAATCGATGTGTTGTCTCCCATGTGCAAGTCGTTTTCGACAAACGTACCTTTTTCAAGCAGGCTCTCAACAACGGCATGTCTACCGCCGATGACGTCGACGCTTCGAAATTGATTCAGTTCTGGTCTTACATACCGATTTTGAATCGAAACACTTGAAAAGGCAGTCAACATATCGATTTCTGCGATGACCCTTGCCAAAGTTTGCATGGCCTCGATTTGTTCGCGACAACGATCCCGAATCACGACAAACAACTCGTACTCAAGTTGGATCTGGGATTCTTCAGATCCAAGGATCAGCATTTCTTTCGCTTTGAGTTCTTCCGTGATGTATCTTTCCGAGTTGGAAAGCGTCTGTTTCCTTTCATAGCCGAACTCGGGTTTAACAAGCTCGATCTGGCTCTTGGTGACTTCGATATAATAGCCAAAGACACGATTGTATCCAATGCGGAGCTTCTTGATCCCGGTCCTTTCTCTTTCGTCGGACTCGAATTTCTCAATCCATT
>JAFGQT010000032.1 GCA_016935515.1 Bacilli bacterium | reverse complement strand
GGGGCATCGGCAACGGATCCTCGATGTTGATTGTCGGCGGTATCATCATTTCTTTCCCAGGAACGATCGCTTCGCTGGTTCAGTATTATATCGCTGATCCTAACGGCGCGATGACCAACGTTTTTGCCGGTCAGGGAACTTGGTCCGGATACTTGCTTTTCGCTGTCAGCATTCTGATGTTCGTGCTTGTCCTCGTGGGCATCACCTACATGCAAGGCGCGACAAGAAAAGTGCCGATCCAATACGCGAACCGTCCTGCTGGAGCAAAATTTTCCGGCAAATCGGAATCAAACATCCCGATCAAGATCAATACCGCAAACGTAATCCCAGTCATCTTCGCTTCAATCTTGCTTTCCTTGCCGAACACGATCTTCAACTATATCAGTTGGGGCAATTCCGCAGGAGCGACAAGAGCGCAGAACTGGCTTGGTCAAATCTTTGCTTATGACCAACCGATTGGGTTCGTCATCTATATCGTCCTGATCTTCGTCTTTACGTTCTTCTACTCGTTCATCTTGATCAAACCGGAACAGATGGCGGAGAATCTTCAAAAACAGAATGCCTACATTCCTGGTGTCCGTCCCGGATCGGAAACGGAAGCCTACATCACCAAGACCCTATTCAGAGTCACGATCATCGGTGCCTTGTATCTCGTTTTGGTCGCAAGTTTACCGATCATCACTTCAATGGTACTCGGACATTCATACGCACAAATCGGCGGAACGTCGTTGTTGATTATCGTTGGTGTTGCTTTGGAAACAGCCAAACAGATTGAAACTGACACGAAGGAAAAGACTTACGCAGGCTTCATGAGATAATTACCGCGATCATGATCAATCTGTTGATAATGGGAAAACCGGGTGCCGGAAAAGGAACTCAAGCTAAAAAGATCCTGCGTCACTATCATTTGGCCCATATCTCGACCGGCGACATTTATCGCGAAGAAATGCGGAAGGAATCGCCGATCGGGTTGATCGCCAAACAATACGTTTCGCGAGGCGAACTGGTTCCCGACGATATGACCAACGATATCGTGGAAGAAGTATTGCATACACACAAGTATCCGAACGGCTTCATGCTCGACGGATATCCGCGTACCAGGGCTCAAGCCGAGGCCTTGGACTGCAACCTGGCAAGACTGGGACTGAAATTGACAGCCGTCATCAACGTCGATATCAACGACGAGGTGCTGATGCACCGGATGGCAGGCCGCAGGGTATGTCCGAATTGCCAAGCAACGTATCATGTGGCAAACCATCCTCCCCAAGTTCCGGGAATATGCGACGTCTGTGGTCATGAGTTGATCCAGCGCGAGGACGACAAGGAAACTTCAGTTCTCAATCGCCTCAGAATCTACAACAAGATGACAAAACCCCTGATCGATTATTATCGTGAAAAGGGCTTGTTGCTAGTTGTTGATGGAGATCTTCCGGTGAATACCGTATTCAAGGAGATCTGCAAGGGAATCGAGGAGAAATAATGGTAACAATCAAGTCACAAAGAGAAATAGAACTTATGCGAATCGCCGGCAGGATCGTTGCTCTCGCCCACAAGGCGGCCAGCGAAGCGATCCGGCCGGGGCTTTCGACTAAGGAATTGAACGAGATCATCGAAAAAGTGATCATTGAGAATGACGCGATACCCTCGTTCAAAAATTACAACGGCTTTCCAGCCGCATCCTGCATCTCGATCAACGATCAGGTCGTACACGGAATACCCTCCGCAACAGTCATGATCAAGAGCGGTGATATTGTTTCAGTAGATATCGGCGCAATGTACAAGGGATACCACGGCGATTCCGCTTGGACATATCCCGTCGGAGAAATATCCGCATCGGCCAGAAAGTTGCTTGAAGGCACGGAAGCAAGTTTATTCAAAGGGCTGGAACAAGCCAAGGCCAACAATCGCTTGACAGATATATCCCATGCGATTCAAAAACATGCGGAAAGTCTGGGCTTCAGCGTCGTCCGTGAATTTGTCGGACACGGCTTGGGCAAGCAGCTGCACGAAGACCCCCCGATTCCGAATTTCGGACTTCCGGGTCGCGGTATATTGTTGCGGCCGGGCATGACCCTGGCGATCGAACCAATGATCAATCTGGGCCGCAAGGAAGTAAGGGTGCTAACGGACGGATGGACGACACGCACACTTGACGGATCGTTGAGCGCACATTTCGAGCACTCGATCCTGATTACGGAAAACGGTTGCGAGATTTTGACAAAGGTATGAAAAGAGGAGTGATTCAATGGCAAAGAAAGACGATGTAATCGAAATGATGGGCACGGTGATAGAAGTATTGCCGAATGCACAATTCATCATCGAACTGGAGATCGGGCATCGGATCATCGGTCACGTTTCTGGTAAAATCCGTATGCACTACATACGCATTTTACCAGGTGATAAAGTGAAGGTCGAACTATCGACCTACGACCTAACACGTGGACGAATCACCTATCGTATGCACTAGACATCAATATATTTCATGGAGGTTATGAAATGAAAATTAGACCATCTGTAAAAAAGATATGCGACAAATGTAAAATAATCAAACGCAACGGCCACGTGATGGTCATTTGCGAAAATCCAAAACACAAACAAAGACAAGGTAATTAGGAGGTAACGATGGCACGTATCGCAGGAGTAGACATTCCTAGAGAGAAACGCGTGGTCATTTCTTTGACATACGTTTACGGCATCGGCAAGACGACTTCACAGAAGATACTCGCCGCAGCCGGAATTTCGGAAGACAAAAGAGTTAAAGATCTGACGGATGAAGAAGTAGTTCGCATTCGCCAGGAAGTACAAAAATACAGAGTTGAAGGCGATTTGCGACGTGAAGTCGCGATGAATATCAAACGTCTGATGGAAATCGGATGTTATCGCGGCATCCGTCATCGCAAAGGTTTGCCCGTTCGCGGTCAAAACACGAGAAACAACGCCAGAACGCGCAAGGGTCCAAGAAAAACCGTTGCGAACAAGAAGAAGTAAAGGAGGATATGAAATATGGCACGCACTGTAGTTAAAAAACGTCGTGTGAAGAAAAATATTCCTTCTGGAGTAGCGCACATTCATTCGACTTTCAACAACACTATCATCACTATCACCGATCCAGCCGGCAATGCAATCGCTTGGAGTTCATCCGGAGCGATCGGCTACAAAGGATCGAGAAAATCAACACCGTTTGCGGCTGGTCTCGCCAGTGAGGCCGCAGCTAAAGCGGCCATGGAAAACGGCGTGCAACGCGTCGAAGTATCGGTCAAAGGCCCGGGTCCGGGTCGTGAAGCCGCAATCAGGAGCTTGCAGGTTGCTGGATTGGAAATCACTGCCATCAGAGATGTTACCCCAGTTCCCCATAACGGATGTCGTCCACCAAAACGGCCTCGCGGATAGGAGGTTAAGGCATTGAAAGACTTGAAATTCGAAAAACCAAAGACAATCACTGAAGAACTTGAGGAAAATTACGGACGGTTTGTCATCACACCGCTGGATCGGGGCTTCGGGATCACGATTGGAAATTCCTTACGCCGAGTTTTATTGTCTTCTCTTCCCGGTGCTGCGATCATCAACGTCCAGATCGAAGGCGTCGAACATGAGTTCACCGCCATCGAGAATGTCGTAGAAGACGTCACGACTATCGTACTCAATTTGAAGGGCGTCGTACTGACGATCGATTCCAACAATCCCAACGTCCAAAAACGCATGGAAGTCATAGTTGACGGTCCGACTGACGTATATGCCCGCGATATCATCGCCGACGATGAAGTCGAGATCATCAATCCCGACCAATACATCTGTCACGTGAACAAGGGCGCCAGATTCAGAATGGTCCTGCATGCCCGCAAAGGCAACGGCTACGTAAGCGCCGAGAAGAATGCAACTTACGACAACATGGTCGGAGTTATTCCCATCGACAGCCTTTACACGCCGGTAGTGCGCGCCAACTATACCGTCGACAAGACGCGTGTTGACGACAACGCTGACCACGACAAACTTACCGTCGAAGTCTGGACCAACGGCTCCATGAGTCCGAAAGAAGCAATCGGAATGGCTTCAAAAATGCTCATCGACCACTTCTATGCCTTAGTAGAGCTTTCCACCAAGGCGATGTCCGAAGATTTCATGATCGAACGCAAGAGCGAAGAAGCCACAAGAAATCTTGAAAAACCGATTGAAGATCTCGATCTGTCTGTCCGCAGTTACAACTGCTTGAAACGCGCCGGCATCCATACGCTTGGCGAACTGATCGAGAAAACCGAGGAAGACATGATGAAAGTCCGCAATTTGGGCAAGAAATCATTAAAAGAAGTTAAACAAAAGCTCGAAGAGTTGAATCTTGGCTTGGCGAAACACTAACTAAAAGGAGGTAAATCATGGCTAGAGGATATAGCAAACTGAATCGCAGAAGTGACAACAGAAAAGCGTTGATCCGCGATTTGGCAACTCAATTGATCTTGCACGGAAAGATTGAAACATCGGTCATCAAGGCCAAAGAAATCAGAAGAACCGTGGAAAAACTTATCACTCACGCGAAAAAAGGCGATTTGCATTCTTTGCGACTTGCAGAAGCAACTCTTCGCGACCTGGCGATCGACGATCAAACGGCACTTCAGAAGCTGTTCAAGGAAATCGGTCCCAAATACAAAGACAGAAACGGCGGCTATACGCGCATCCTGCGCACGGGAAACCGTCTTGGCGATGCTTGCCCGATGGCAATCATCGAACTTGTCTAACAACCAAACATCAAAGTGTCGGCCAAGCCGGCACTTTTTTCTTTTGTCTCTGGTTGATATCCTTGGATTATCGTGTTATATTTTACCTGTTGCCAGTATATGGGAGGTTATGATATGGACAAAGTGGAAAAATTCCTTGATCTCTTTCGGGAACTTGAAACGTATTTACGCGTCGAATACGAACGTGGCGACTATCGCGAATCGACGTTCATGGGAACGCTGTTTCGCATCAAAGGCCGCAAGGAAAATCCCATAATCGCAAATCCCCGTTATTTCGATACGATCCAACAGGCGGCCCAACTGAGAAATATCATCGTCCACAATCAAAGGATAGCTGAACCGAGCGATGAGTTTCTTGATCTATTTGAAGTTGTCGTGAAGATGATCGTCAAACCCGAGAAAGTCTACGATGCCATGGTTGTGATGTCAAGGATCGCAAAAGTCGGATTGGACGCGACTGTGAGGGAAGTGATCGAACTCATGCATGAAAAAGGATTTTCGAAGATCCCGGTTTTTTCTGGTGATGAACTGCTCGGAGTGTTCACGGAAAAGGCGCTTTTCTATCATTTGAGTCTTCCGGGCAACGAATCGGTTTCGCAAAATACAAAGCTTAAAGAAATCATTCCCTCGATCGACCTTGATGGTGATCCAGCCCGTTATTTCGGTTTCATACCGCGAGACATGGACGTCTTTGCGGCGCTGAAACTTTTCCAACGCGACTTTCGCGAGAAAAACAAACTCGAGATGCTATTCGTTACGGAACATGGTTTCCGCGCTGAGAAGATCCTGGGGATTTTGACTTTGAAGGACTTAGAAGGCGCAATTCAAGTCTAATACAAGAAATCATGTCCAAATCCACGGAATTTTGGTATAATATCTAGGCGTGGTGATTAATATAATGAGCTATATCGAAATCGAGGATCTGTCGTTTTCTTACACCGGAAAGCGCAAGATCTTGGAAAACATCAATCTCCTCATCGAACAAGGAGAATGGGTAGCCGTTCTCGGACATAACGGTTCAGGCAAGTCGACGCTTGCCAAACTGATGATCGGTCTTTTGGATCCGATGTCTGGATCAATCAAGATCGATTCTACTTTGCTTGAGGAAGAAACTACATATGAAATAAGAAAGAAAATCGGTATCGTCTTCCAAAATCCTGACAACCAATTCGTCGGCGTCACGGTCAAAGACGACATCGCTTTTGGGATGGAGAATTTGCTTGTTCCAAGAGCGGAGATGCTAGAGAAAATCGATTTTTTTGCGCGTAAAGTCGGAATGTCCGACTTTTTGGACAAAGAACCCGCAAGTCTTTCCGGTGGGCAGAAACAACGAGTAGCCATTGCGGGGATTTTAGCCATGCAGACGAAAATAATCATCTTCGACGAGGCAACTTCGATGCTCGACCCGTATGCAAGGGCAGAACTGATGGATTACATCCGCGAATTGCATGATGAAGGCATCACGATCATCATGATCACTCATGACATCGAAGAGGCCATGCTAGCGGATCGCTTGGTGATTCTCAAGGAAGGCAAGATCCACGCTGACGGAGCGAAGAAACAACTTCTCGGGCAACCAGAAGTCTTTGAGACTTCGTCATTGGAACTTCCGATGGCGATCAGGATTGCGGGTATGTTGGAAAATAATGACGATAAACTGAAGGCGGTGAAAGAATATCTATGGGAATTCAGTTTCGACAGGTAAGCTATCACTATCCCAGCGGTTCGATAAATTTCTATCCCGCAATCTCAGATATATCGCTTTCGATTGCCGCAAAAGGCGAATTCATCGCTATCGTCGGACATACCGGATCTGGCAAATCAACTTTGGCGCAACATATGAACGCGCTGATTTTTCCGACTTCCGGAGAAGTAGAGATCTTCGGGTCCGTGGTCTCCAAAAGACGTGATAAAAAAGTAAAATACAATGACCTTCGTCAAAAAGTCGGTCTTGTTTTCCAGTTTCCGGAATACCAGTTGTTCGAAGAAACGGTTGAAAAAGACATAATGTTTGGACCGATCAACTTCAAGGTACCTGTAGAAGAAGCTAGAGAGATTGCTAAGAAAGCCATCGTCATGGTCGGCCTTGACGAGTCATATTTGAGACGCAATCCCTTCAATCTGTCCGGCGGTGAGAAGCGCCGGGTCGCGATTGCTGGCATCCTGGCTCTTGACCCGGAAATCCTAGTTCTCGACGAACCGACTTCCGGTCTTGATCCTCAAGGGAAAAAACAGATGATGGAATTGTTTAAGGATATCCAAGACAAAACAGGAAAAACGATCATTTTGATTACACATGACATGGATCTCGTCTATGAACACACTTCCAGAGTCATCGTGTTGAATGATGGTTTGCTCGTCTATGACGGCTCACCTGATGCCTTGTTCAAACGCGATGATCTTGCCAAGTATCATCTCAACTATCCGGAAACGATCCGTGTTTTGAGCGCAATCAAGGAACGCTTCGGCGTCGATATCGATGTTTACCAAAAGGACGCCATATCCGCCGCAAACGTCATCAGGCTGGTGATGGGACAATGAAGAACATCGTCATCGGTCAATATATTCCCGGAGAAGGTTTTTTCTATAGATTGGACCCCAGGACGAAGATAATTTCTGTCATCGTTTTGATGGTTGCGGTCTTCCTGCTGGATTCGATCTACCATCTGTTGGTGGCGAGCGGCGTCGCCATGATATTATTGCTAGTGGGAAAAATTTCCATCGGCAGGGTCTTCCGCGGCCTGAGGCCATTGTTGGTTCTGTTGGTTTTCACTTTCGTTTTTCAAATTCTGTTCAACCGTCAAGGAGCGATATTAGTAAATGAAACATTGACGCTTTCGGCAACCTCGATCGTCGGAGTGTTGTTTTTGACAGTATTGTGGCGAATGCTCGCAAGACGCGGGAAATTCAGGTTCTTGTTGCTGCTGATGTATCTTGGCGGTTTATATCTCGCAATGCGATATTTGACGTTTTGGTGGCAGATAACCACGTTCCCGTTTGTGATTTATGAAGACGGCGTCACGATGTCGATCTTTGTCATCGTCAGGCTTGTGGTGATAATCACGCTTTCCACGGTTTTGACCTTGACCACCAAACCCACGGATTTGACCCAAGGTTTGGAGAAATTGATGCGCCCGCTCAAAGTCATTGGCATCAGGAGCGAAGATTTTGCATTGATCATTTCCATCAGCCTTCGTTTCATACCGACGATCCTCGACGAGGCAAATAAAATCATGTCAGCCCAAGCAAGTAGAGGGGCAGACTTTGCCGAAGGCAAGTTGAAAGACAAAATCAAGCAAGTGATCTCCTTATTGGTGCCGATGTTCATCATCGCTTTCAAACGCAGTGAAGAACTTGCGGATGCCATGGAATCAAGAAACTTTGTCCCAGGCAAACCCCGCAGTCGCATCAATGAATTGGTCTTCAACCGTTTGGACGTCTTGACGAGCGTTTTCGTCGTCATGTGTCTTACCGGTTCGATCTTGATCAGGGTCTTGTGAAAATGATCTATAATTCACGGGACTTTCTGGAACAACTGCATGATCACGCGGCGATGAAATTCAACGGAGAAGTCATCTTAGATCCCAACTTGGTTCGCCAGAGGATCGAAGCCAACAGCGACGATTTTAACGAAGTCGATCTTGAACCTTTCATTGGGACTAATACGCTTTATGGCGAAAGCCGCAAGCATTGGCATTTCAAGATCGGGTTTTCGGAAGCCAAGATCAAACGCTTGATCGTTGACAGGAATCCACCAGCGGGAAGAAGGATCATGGCCGAGATCAGTTATGACGGAACCATGTTCTTCGGCTTTCAAGCGCAGAGCCAAGAACGCACTGTCCAATCTGATATCGATGCGATACTTACTGAAATCAACGGGTTCCCAAGTCGGTTGCGGGGAGCTTCAAGAACTGACGC
>JAFGQT010000031.1 GCA_016935515.1 Bacilli bacterium | reverse complement strand
GCTTCGGCTGCTGATTCGATCAGACCGCCATTGGCTTCAACGATAGCATCAGCCATCTTGCCAACGATCAATTTGACAGAACGCAACGCGTCGTCATTTGCGGGAATGATGTAGTCCACTTCATCCGGATCGCAATTGGTGTCGATGATTCCGAATACGGGGATGCCAAGCTTTCTGGCTTCAAGAATCGCATTTCTTTCTTTGCGTGGATCAATGATGAACATCGCTTCCGGAATTTGGCGCATATCCTTGATTCCGCCAAGGAATTTCTCGAGACGGTCCATTTCTTTTCTTAAGCCGATGACTTCTTTTTTCGGTAAAAGTTTGAAAGTGCCGTCTTCTTCCATCTTATGCAGGTCATGAAGTTTCTTGATCGAGCGTTTGATGGTCTTGAAGTTAGTCAAAGTTCCGCCAAGCCAACGTTTGTCAACGAAGAATTGTCCGGAGCGGATCGCTTCCTCGCGGATTGGATCCTGAGCTTGTTTCTTGGTGCCGACGAAGAGAACGCGGCCGCCTTGTTGAACGATATCAAAGAGTGCCTGGTAGGCTACGTCGATGCAATCGCTCGTTTTTTGGAGATCGATAATGTGGATACCATTACGGGACGTGTAGATGTATTTCGCCATCTTGGGGTTCCATCTGCGCGTCTGGTGTCCGAAATGCACGCCTGCTTCAAGCAGGGCTTTCATTGAGATAACACCCATTGTTTTTTAAATCCTCCTATTTGATTTGTGCCTCCACTGCTTTCAACGCTATCGCCACCGGTTCCGGCTCATGGCGAATTGCTCGTCAGTGTGTGTATTTTTGCGGCGATACTATTCTACCAAATTTACCAGAATAAAGCAAGCATAATTTCCTGGTGCTGCCAAAAAAGAAAGACCACGGATCGTGGTCAATTTCCAGTTGAGCCAAGGCCGCCGTGACGCTGTTTGTGGCGGGTTTCCTTATGCTCGGTCTCAAGATGCTTGAAGAATATCCCTTGGGCGATTCTTTCACCTTTTTCAATTGTCTGTGATTCGCGGCCAAAATTGTAGAGCATGATCCGGATGTGACCTTCATCGCCTTGGTTGTTATAAAAGTCATGGTCGATGATGCCGACGCTGTTCGCAAGCATCAAGTGCTTCTTGCCGGCGAGTGAACTCCGTGGGAAGATCTGCAGCACTTCATCTTCTTGCATGTGAGCCTTTATTCCTGTAGCGCAGTAAGCTATAGATTCTGGAAGGATGGTGATCGTCTCCGCGGCTTCAAAGTCATAACCGGCGCTACCGGGCGTAGCTTTTCTAGGCAGATTGATGTCCTTATCAAGATAACTAGAGACGATTTCAAATCCTCTATCCGGCCTAGACATTTCCGGCCCCCGTTTGTTTGATTTGTTTTTTTAGTTCGCGTTCAGCTTTTGCAAGTTCGAGATTACGCTTCTTGTTCTCCTCGACTCTGGCTTCTCTGATTTCATTGAGATTCGCAAACGCCTGTTCTTTCGTGTTGCCTATAAAAGCATCTTGGGCGATCACCGAGATCACGTTATTGTGATTTTGGACAACTCCATTGATGATGACGACATAGTAAACAAGCTCGGCGCGCTCAAGTTTGATGTAGCCGGTATCGATTGTCGATATGATCGGCATGTGATCCTTCAAGATACCGTAATCACCATTTGTTTTGCTGGAAACGACGACTTGATCGACTTCTTCGTTATATAATTCACCATCTGGCGTAACGATGATAATCTGCATGGAAAACCTCCTTTAGCGACGCATCGCTTCGGCTTTTTTCACGACTTCGTCGATTGAGCCGACCATCCGGAAGGCGTCTTCAGGATATTTGTCATATTTTCCATCGAGTATCTCACGGAAACCTCGCACCGTTTCGTTTACCGGAACAAAACTTCCGGGTTGGCTCGTGAACTGCTCGGCCACATGCAGGTTTTGTGAGAGGAAAAGCCTGATTCTTCTGGCGCGGTGTACGATCAACTTATCTTCATCTGATAGTTCATCCATTCCAAGAATGGCAATGATATCCAAGAGGTCGTTGTATCTTTGCAAAGTCCTTTGAACTTCCCTGGCCACACGATAGTGCTCTTCGCCAACTATTTCCGGGGACAGCGCCCTGCTGGTGGAAGCCAGTGGGTCAACTGCCGGGTAGATGCCTTCCTCGGAGATCTTTCGCGATAGATTGGTGGTTGCGTCAAGATGAGTGAACGTAGTTGCCGGAGCGGGATCTGTGTAATCATCTGCCGGAACGTAGACGGCTTGGATCGAAGTGATCGATCCATTTTTCGTCGAAGTGATTCTTTCTTGTAACAAGCCCATGTCCGTCGCCAAAGTCGGTTGATAACCGACGGCGCTCGGCATACGGCCAAGCATGGCGGACACTTCAGATCCGGCTTGGGTGAAGCGGAAGATGTTGTCGATGAACAGCAATACGTCTTGGTGTTCCTCATCTCGAAAATATTCTGCCATGGTCAGCCCCGAAAGACCGACACGCATCCTAGCTCCTGGCGGTTCATTCATTTGTCCAAAGACCATTGCGGTTTTGTTTATAACTCCGGATGTTTTCATTTCGTTATACAGGTCATTGCCTTCGCGGGTTCTTTCGCCAACGCCTGCAAAAACGGAAATGCCTCCGTGTTCTTGAGCAACGTTATGGATCAATTCCTGAATTAATACCGTTTTTCCGACACCGGCGCCGCCAAAAAGACCGACTTTGCCACCTTTGATGTATGGCGCAAGCAAATCGACGACCTTGATTCCGGTTTCGAGAATTTCCGTTGCGGCATTCAATTCTTCTAGTTTTGGCGCATCCCGGTGAATCGGCATGCGTTTGTATTCGGTCTTGGGCATTTCTTTGCCGTCGATTGGATCGCCCAGAACGTTGAAAAGACGTCCGAGAGTCACTTTGCCTACCGGAACAGATATGTAAGCTCCGGTATCGACAACATCCATTCCACGAACCAATCCGTCGGTGGAATCCATGGCGATCGTCCTGACGATTCCGCCACCCAGAAACAATGACGCCTCAAGCGTCAAATCGATGGCAATTCCATGATTTTCCTTTTCGTCAACTTTGATTTTCAGCGCATTATTGATGGAAGGCATCTCGTTCTCGAATAAAACGTCGACTACCGGTCCCATCACTTGTACGACTTTTCCGATTGCTGGCATGGTTCCTCCTATGTGACAGCGTTTGCCCCGCCGATGATATCGGTGAGTTCTTTCGTGATTTCCGCCTGGCGGGCACGATTGAATGTCAATGTCTGTTTTCTGATTACTTCTGAAGCGTTGTCGGTAGCGTTCCTCATGGCCGTCATCCGCGAGGCATGCTCGCTGGTTTTAGCATCAAGGATGATTCCGTACAAAGTGTTTTCAAGATATATCGGCAACAACTCGTCCATCACGCTTTCAGGATCCGGTTCGAACAGGAACTCGAAGCACCTCTCACCGGTAGATCTCGTCAGGTCTGTCACGGGCAGGAATACTTCTTCCCGGACTTCCTGTATCAAAGTGTTGACAAAATGCGAATAAATGATGATGATCTTGTCAAGACCCCCTTGAAGGTAAAGATCGATGAACGCTCGACTCATAGCCTGAAAATCAATGAAGTGAAATTCATCACGCGAACCAATCGACTCCGAGTTGATGAGTTCGTGACGTTTCCTTCGGCAATGAGTAAAGCCCTTGTATCCGATTGTTCCGACGATGTACTCGGTCTTAGATGTGTGTCTTTCCTTGACAACTTGTTCAAAGTGTTTGATGATGTTGTTGTTGTACGGTCCAGCCAACCCGCGATCGCTTGTAACAAGAATATATCCGGTCTTTTTGATATCTCTCGGTGCTAGCAACGGATGTCTCAGTTCAAGATTCGAGGCAAGCACGTCTTCGAGAATTGATTTGACTTTTTGTTTTATCGGCTGAAAAGACCGATATTTGCGTTCGGTCTTTCTCAGCTTGGAAGCGGAAACCATGTTCATTGCTTTGGTGATTTGGCTCGTCTTCCTGGTAGCTTCGATTCGATTTTTGATTTCACGAAGTGCTGCCATCAAATCATCCTTTTATCAAATTATCAAACGAATTCATCCATGAAACTTTCAATTAGCTTATTCAACTTGTCGATTGCCGGCAGATTTTTTGTTTTACGGATCGATTTCAGTAGTTCCTGACCTTCCGGTTTATCCTGCAAGTAACGATGCAAGTCATGCTCGAATCTGCGCACATCTTCAATTCGGATTTGATCCAAATATCCATTGGCCAACGTATAGATGCTGATGGCCTGGAGTTCGAAGGGTATGATCTCGTGCAATCCTTGTTTGAGGATTTCCACAGTTCGCTCGCCTCGATCAAGTTTCGCCCTTGTGGCGTCGTCAAGATCGGAACCGAATTGTGTGAAAGCCTCAAGTTCTCTATAACTTGCTAAATCAAGGCGCAGCGTTCCGGATACTTTCTTGATTGCCGGATGCTGAGCCGCTCCGCCAACGCGAGATACGGACAATCCTGCATTGATCGCCGGCCGAATTCCTGAGTGGAACAACTTCGACTGCAAGAAAATCTGTCCGTCAGTGATCGAGATCACATTTGTCGGAATATATGCGGATATATCGCCTTCCTGAGTCTCGATGATCGGCAGTGCAGTGATCGAACCGCCGCCAAGTTTGTCGTTGAGTTTGGCCGCTCTTTC
>JAFGQT010000030.1 GCA_016935515.1 Bacilli bacterium | reverse complement strand
TGGTCGCTGCGTTGCTCGATATGTCGATCGAGCGGATACATTATCCACTTCCTGACACAGACTATGTACCCGACTCTGGACCGACTGTCGCATCGAGAACGATGATGATAGTCGGAGGGCTCGTAGCTCGAGCAACGAAGAAACTCAAAGAAACATGGATTTCCGGAATATCGCAGACAGTCGAAGCGGCATATGAGCAACCCGAATATATTGAATGGGATGAAGCCAAGATGCAAGGTGACGCCTATCCGGCATATTCATGGGGGGTCAACGTCGTTGAGGTCGAGGTCGATAAAAATACTTATCAGGTAACGCCGAAATACGTTTGGAGTGTATATGATCTTGGGAAAGCAATCGATGAGCGAATCGTGCTTGGCCAAGCGGACGGAGGGCTTGCCCAAGGTTTAGCTTACGGATACATGGAGGTAATGGAAACGGCAGCTGGGAAGATAAAGCAGAAAAACCTTACCGATTACATCATTCCGACGGCAGCTGATATGCCACCGACTAAAACCTATATTTTTGACAATCCCTATGCTTACGGTCCCTACGGGGCAAAAGGTGTCGGAGAACTTACTTTGGACGGCGCAGCACCGGCGATCGCCCAAGCCATAGAAATGGCTATCAACCGCAAGGTAACGAAAATACCGGTTACACCGGAATACATAATGGAGCTGATGCGCGATGGCGAAAATTGATTTTGTATTAAATGGAAAAAAAACAGTTGCTGATTGTCATCCAGCTATGCGGTTGCTCGATTATTTACGTACCGAGGCAAAACTGACCGGTGTCAAGGAAGGCTGTGGTGAGGGTGAATGCGGAGCCTGTTCCGTGTTGCTCGACCACAAAGTAGCCAATTCTTGCATGGTGCCAATGGCGAATGTCATGGGAAAAGAAGTAATAACAATCGAAGGATTTCGGGATACACAAAAATTCAAAGTGTTGGAAAAAGCCTTCCAGGAAGCCGGAGCTGTCCAGTGCGGAATCTGTACTCCAGGAATGATCATTGCCTCAGAGAGCTTGTTGAATGTCAATCCGCATCCGACCGATGATGAGATCCGCATTGCCCTTTCCGGAAATCTTTGCCGCTGCACTGGCTACAACATGATTGTGGAAGCTGTGCTTCAAGCAGCCAGAGAAGGTGAAGGACTGTGGTAGAAGCCCTAATGCCAAAGGATCTTGCATCGGCGCTCGATCTATTGGAGAAAAACGAATGTCTTCTTTTCGCAGGCGGAACCGATCTGATGGTTCAGAAGCGTTCTTGGAGTGAAACGATTCCTAAATTTGACAAACCCGTTATGTTCTTGTCCGGAATCAAGCAACTGGGGCATATAATCGACCATCCCAATCACATTTCGATTGGAGCGATGGTCACTCTTGAAAATCTTTTGGTTTCTGATTTGACTCCCAAGCTGCTCAAAAGGTGCATTGCGGAGATGGCAGCTCCAGGCATCCGCAATCTAGCGACGCTTGCGGGAAACATCGGCAACGCTTCTCCAGCAGGAGATTCGCTGCCTGTGCTCTATGTTTTGGATGCCATGGTCAAAATCCAAAGCAAATCAGACTCGAGACTCGTCAACATAGCCGACTATATCATTGGCCCAAGGCAGACGATTTTAGCGCCTAATGAAATGATCACCGAGATTCAAATACCGAAACGCTATTTCACGAATGAAAGTTTCGTCAAGGTGGGACCAAGAAGATCGGATACGATCGCCAAATTGTCCCTTGCCGGGGTTGCCTCGATCGAAAATGCCGTTGTCACGGAAATCAGGATCGCTTTCGGTGCTGTCTATAAAACTATCGTCAGGGACAAACTTATCGAAGCATCACTTTCAGGCAAATCACCTAGTGCACTTAGGGAACTTGTGCCAGAGATTATTGACAAGTACTCGAAGTTGATCGTTCCGATAGATGATCAACGCTCAAGCGCTCAGTACAGACACCAAGTATCGTTGAACCTGCTGGCTGACTTTATTAGATCGTTATAATATTCAAATACGAAAAGAGGTTGAATATGGACAAGGAGAACTTGAGAAAAGTTGCAATGGGAGAAAAGCCTGCCGGACTAGTGCTCAAGAATGCACGTACTATCAACGTGTTTTCGGGAACAATCGAGACGGCGGATATAGCCATCGAAAACGGTGTGATTGCTGGAATCGGATCCTATTCTGGAATCCGTGAAATCGACTTATGTCTCTCTTATGCCTGCCCAGGCTTGATCGATGGACATGTGCACATTGAATCCTCGATGTTGACTCCTTCCCAATTTGCCAGAATCGTCGTTCCGCATGGGACAACAACCGTTATTGCTGACCCGCATGAAATCGCTAATGTATGCGGTTTGTCAGGAATTAAGTTCATGCTGGAATCTGCGAAGACCGTACCGCTTGATGTGAAAATCATGATACCTTCATGCGTGCCTTCGACCCCGTTCGAAACATCCGGAGACAAGATCTCTGCTGAGATCATCGGAGCGTTGAAAAACGAAGAATCAATCTTAGGGCTCGGAGAGATGATGAACTATCCGGGTGTTATCGAAGGAAACACAAATGTCTACACGAAAATAAATGCCATAGGAGATAAGATCGTCGATGGTCATGCCCCAGGATTAACTGGCAAAGCATTGAATGCGTATGTCCTTGCGGGAATCAGAACCGATCATGAATCGACAGATCCCGAAGAATTGATTAATAAAATCAATCGCGGCATGTACGTTCATCTTCGCGAAGGCTCGGCTACGAGAAACGTTTTGGATTTACTTGGGGCAGTGAACAAGAACAACTTGTCACGGTTGATGTTCTGCACTGATGACAAAAATCCAGAAGATATCCATAGTGAAGGTCACATCAATTACAACATCAATTTGGCAATCAAAAATGGTATCGATCCCATCGATGCTATAAAAATGGCCACCATAAATATAGCTTCTTGCTATTCGCTGAAAAACATTGGTGCAATTGCGCCGGGATACCTTGCTGACATCGTCGTGTTCGACAGTCTTGACAGCCTCGAGCCGAAACTTGTCTTCAAAAAAGGAATATTAGTCGCAAAAAATAAAGAGCCTTTGTTCAAGGCCGTCAAGATACATGAACCCTTGGTGCTTGACACGGTGCGCTTTCACCTGGAGGATCTTAATTTCTCTTTACCGGTCAAGGGCGATTATGCATACGTCATCGGTTTGGAAGATCACAACATAACGACCAAGAAACTCGTGGAAAAAGTAAAGAGCAGAAACGGATTTTACGTCCACGATCCCGATTTGGACATACTGAAACTGGCCGTGGTCGAAAGGCATCATTATTCAGGCAACATCGGTCTTGGTTTGGTCAAAGGTTACGGCTTGAAAAACGGCGCTATAGCGATGACCATTGCTCATGATTCTCACAATCTTGTCATAATCGGCGACAACGATGAGGATATGATGCTTGCAGCAGAGAAAATCAGAGAGATACATGGTGGAATTGTCTTGGTTTACGAGCATGAAGTCTATGACTACTTACAGTTGGAAATTGCAGGGATTATCACCGAAAATGATTCGCGTCTGGTGGAGATGAAACTTGAGCGATTGATTAAGCAAGCCAGGAAAATGGGGGTTAAGCCGTCTGTAGTCGACCCGTTCATCCAATTGGCATTTTTATCGCTTCCGGTGATTCCTGAACTCAAACTCACGGACTTTGGCTTGTTCGACGTCGAAAAGTTCAAATTGATTGATATCAATCCTGTTGGTGGTGAAACTTCATGAGCAACGTAAAACATCTTGAATGCACCATCTGCCACAGAACGTACAAAGACATTCCAGATATGATGACATGCCCCGCTTGTGGTGAAAAAGGGATTTTGGATGTCATCTATGATTACGACAAGATTCGCGCAGTTGTCGACAAGGATTACTTCAAGCATCAAGACGATCATTCGATCTGGCGTTATCTACCGTTCTTGCCTGTAGACCCCCGATACACAAAAAATACACTCCGAGTTGGGATGACGCCACTGTATGATTCTTTAGAACTTGGACAAAGCTTAGGTATTGACAATTTATATGTCAAGGACGAAGGACTGAATCCGACACAAAGCCTGAAAGACCGTGCATCAGTGATTGCCGTCGTCAAGGCCAAGGAAGCCGGATACGACACCGTTGCCTGCGCCTCGACCGGAAATGCGGCCTCATCTCTAGCAGGCAATTCAGCCAAAGTTGGACTTTCCTCAGTGATATTCGTGCCAAAAAGAGCTCCAACAGGAAAATTGGCACAATTACTTGCTTATGGGGCTAAGCTCTTCAAGGTTGACGGTGATTATAGGGACACGTATGAACTTTCCAAGCAGGCCATCGCAAAATACGGTTGGTACAACAGGAACGCGGCAGTTAACCCATTCCTAGTGGAAGGAAAGAAAACCGTAGCATTGGAGATTGCCGAGCAACTAGATTTCGATGTTCCTGATTGGGTGGTGGTTTCGGTCGGAGACGGTTGTACCATAGCAGGAGTTTTTAAGGGATTTATGGATCTCTTTGAAATCGGGATGATCGAAAGGATTCCTAAACTGCTCGGAGTTCAGAGCGAAGGCTGTCAACCCTTCGTAAGCGCCTGGGAAAGCAATGAGGATTTGATTCCGACAGCGGAAAACACGATAGCCGATTCAATCGCCGTTGGAATTCCCCGTAATCCAATCAAGGCGATTCGGGCAGTAAAAAATTCCACAGGAAGATGGATAAGCGTTTCTGACTCAGCGATTCTCGAGGCGATGCGCTTGCTGGGAAAAACAGAAGGCATCTTCGCTGAACCAGCAGCAGCATGCGCGCTTGCTGGGCTGATAAAGGCCCGAAAATTGGGATTCATAAACAAGTCTGACAGGACTGTAGTGATATGCACTGGCAATGGACTGAAAGACACAGCCAATGCGCTTTCAGCTTTTAAGGAACCGACGTTGGTGAAAAACGATATTTCAGAGCTTGACGCTCAGATGAGATAAGACAAGGAGAAACAATGACGAAAATTCCATTCGGACCAACATATGCGGAAATGTTGCATCCAGAACTAATCCCTCCGCAAACCAGAGCAAAAGCTTTGGCCGCAAGACAAGACGAATTGGATCCAATGAACCTATTCAACATCACTTGGAAAAACGACGACAATGAAGTTAACAAGATCGTTCTTCCCAAAGAACTGACCGGAGTCGAATGCAACATCGTTGTCCTTCTAGGAAAATACTTCCCATCAGGCTCACACAAGGTCGGACCAGCTTATTCAACGCTGATCGAAGGTTGCGTAGACAACACGATCGTTCCTGGAGAACATACGATTCTCGGGCCATCTACGGGAAACTTCGGTATCGGTGTAGCTTATATCTGCAATCTGATGAAATATGATGCAATCGTGATTATGCCTGACAACATGAGCAAAGAACGTTATGATCGGATCCAACGATATGGAGCGAAACTGGATTTGACTCCGGGAACTGAATCAGACGTTATTCTGACATTGGAAAGAACGTTCGAATTGAAAGAGAATCCAAAGAACAGGTCACTTGCTCAATTTGAACTCATGCCGAATTACCGTTTTCATCGCTATGTCACAGGCAACTCCTGCGTTGAGGCTGTGAAAGGCATCGGCAATGAGCGCATTGCCTGTTTCTGTTCTGCCCCCGGGAGCGCCGGAACGCTAGGAGCTGGTGATGAACTCAAGAAGATTTTTCCAGAAATTAAGATTGCCGCACTGGAACCATACGAATGTTCGACGCTGACCAACGGTGGACGCGGACAACATCGGATTGAGGGTATCGGTGACAAAATGTGCACATTGATCCACAATGTGTTGAACACAGATTTCATCGCCTTGATCAAGGACGACGATGCCGTCAAGGGCTTGAAGATAATCCATGACGGAATCAATATTCTTGTGGAAAACGGTATCGACAGGGAAGTTGCGAAGAATATGCATGAACTCTTCGGCGTATCCACAATTTGTAACATCATCGGTGCTATAAAAATGGCTAAATATCTCCATCTGGGTCCTGGAGACAACATCGTTACCGTCGCTACAGACGGATATGACCGTTACGACAGCGTGATCCATAATTTAGAAAAACGCTATCTGGAAACGGAGGATTTCGTGCTCAGACGCTGGTTTATCGATGTTTTCCGAAAAAATGGAACTGAAGACATAGCCGACTACAGGACGCCTGAACAAAAAGAAAAGCTTTTCCGGCAGAAGGAAAAGGATTGGTTGAAGTTCGGCTATTCACAAGCTTATTTGGATTCGATGCGTCATCAAGAATTTTGGGAGGGTGAATACTTGAAGATTTTTGATTACGACAAGAAGATACTCGCGCTTCGACCGGAGGCTAAATGATGGACATCAGTAAAATGATTCTTGAAAAAGCGACATTTTACCGGCAGGAGATGAGTGATTTTCTTAGGGACATGATCAGAATTCCTTCAGAGAGTTCTCAGGAAGAAGCTGTGATTTTGCGCATCAAGGAGGAAATGGAGAAAGTCGGCTTTGATGAAATTACCATCGACAAGATGGGAAACATTATCGGTAGGATCGGTCATGGGAAACACTTAATTGCCATGGATGCCCATATCGACACTGTCGGCATCGGCAGTCTTGACAACTGGAAATATGATCCTTACCTTGGTTATGAAGACGATGATATCATTGTCGGCAGGGGAGCCAGCGATCAAGAAGGCGGCATGGCTGCGATGGTATATGCTGCCAAAATCATCAAGGATCTTGGCCTTGAAGATGATTACACATTGTTGGTTACGGGAACGGTTCAGGAAGAGGACTGTGACGGTTTGTGTTGGCAATTCATTATTGAAGAAGACAAGATAGTTCCGGAGTTCGTCGTCATAACCGAGCCTACGTCATGTCGAATCTATCGGGGGCATCGAGGACGCATGGAGATAAAAATTACCACCAAAGGTATAAGTTGTCACGGATCGGCCCCAGAACGTGGCGATAATGCGATTTTCAAAATGGCTCCGATCCTGATCGAATTGGAGGAGTTGAACAACAAACTAAAATATGACGAGTTCTTGGGAAAAGGAACTCTGACTGTCAGCGAGATTTTTTTCTCATCGCCATCAAGATGTGCCGTCGCAGACGGATGCAGCGTGTCCGTTGATCGAAGATTGAC
>JAFGQT010000132.1 GCA_016935515.1 Bacilli bacterium | reverse complement strand
GGACCGGCAGTAACCGCAATAAGCCCGATTTGGGAATAATCCAATCCGGCTTTCTTCATTGCTTGATCAAAAACAAGCGTAATACCCTTGACGTGCTCCCTAGAAGCTATCTCCGGAACCACGCCGCCATATTCACGATGTATATCTATTTGGCTGAGCACTTCGTTCGCAAGTACTTGCTTGCCGTCTTTAACGAGACTTACGCTGGTTTCATCGCAACTAGTCTCTATACCCATTACTATCATAATTCACCACTTCACATTTTTTTAGCATTAGAATTGCGTCTTCTCCATTGTCATAATATTGTTTGCGGATTGCGACGCGATCAAAACCGTATTTTTCGTATATCTTTATTGCCCTTTCATTGGAAGTCCTAACTTCCAATGTAATATTTTCAATCTTGTGTTTTGCGAGATAATCCAAGCCAAATTCCAACAACTTTTCGCCCAACTTTCTGCCTTGATAATCGGGAAGAATATAAAAATTGAGTATTTGTGCATTGGGAATATCGATCCACAGACTAATGTGTCCGGCCAGTCTGCCGGCTGATTCATCGCGCATGACGAAATAATGTGCAAACGGATTGAGGTCAAGCTCATTCATCAAAGTTTCTTCGCCCAAGGTATGTCCGAAGACAAGTCTGTCCGCAAGCACGATTTCTTCAATGTCCTCATGCCGCATCGGCATAATCGCCATGTTCATTCTTTATGGCGGTTCCGTTCCGCTTCTGTAACTTGGAGATAATTTGGCACTAACTCATGAATGCTGTCGACGGGGGACAAGAAATTACTTGCAATGATCTTTTCGATTGAGGGAACTCCTTCAAGGACAACTTCATATGGATGCTCAAGTTTTTCCAAAAATTCGTCCCGATTTTCCAAACTGTCATCTATCACATAATGCAAGATGCCTTGTTTCTGTCTCAGGCATGCGACAAAAGCGTTTCCGCGTCTGGCATCGATCATCGGAACAACATATTCATTGTCGGACCTAGAAGCCAACAGGGCTAATGAGGATACGGTGCTGACGCGGACATTGTTCAAATAGCCGATCATCTTGGCAATTGAAACTCCGATCCGCACTCCCGTGTAGCTTCCCGGACCAATTCCGACGATTATCTCATCGATGTTTTTCAAGGTCAGATTATGTCTTTCCAACATCTCCACCAACAAAGGAATTATTGTAACTGAATGGTTGTTGATGCCCTCTTGATAGACATGCTCATGTTCCTTGTCGTCGATTACGAGGCTGAGATAAACATATTTAGTTGCCGTATCGATTGCTAATCGTTTCCACTGCTTTTTCATAGCTACCATTCCCTTTGATGGTGATCTCGCGAATCCCGTCATCACCGATTTGAATATCAATTGTCAACAAATTATCTGGTAACATTCTTTCTATGTAAGGATACCACTCGATCACGGTTAGTCCGTTTCCAAACAAGAAATCATCCAATTCAAAATCATAGCCGATGTCCTCAAGCCGATAGACATCCACATGATACAGAGGAATCTTTCCTTCATATATCTTGAGGATTGTGAATGTCGGCGAATTGACATTGCCGATTATTCCCAGATATTTCGCTAAATATTTTGTGAAAGTCGTTTTCCCCGCCCCTAAGTCTCCCGCAAGTCCGATGACATATCCGGGAATTACAGTTCCAGCCACGGCTTTGGCAAGTTTTTCCATATCTTCAAGTGTATTGACATAAACTTTCTTTTCCATAAACAAACCACCCATAAATATATCCGCTTTAAATTATATCACAAAACCACAAATCATCCCAACATCGTCGATTACAAATTCAATTACAATCATCTGAATACTGGTCGCATTCATCAACATTATGTTATAATGTCAATAAGGAGAATGGCTAATCAGGCTTTTGCGATGCCATAACATGACAATTATGTTTCTGATTGTACACAACCCACTTTCAAACAACAAAAAATCAAAGAAAACAACAAATAAGATGGTTAAGTTTTTCAAGCGAAAACAAATTCCTTTTATCTTGCGATCAACCTTGAAAATCGAGAACCTTGCTCATTATCTTGAATCAAACAGCCAAATTACCGACATTCTTTATCTTGGCGGAGACGGCTCGATCAATTACCTGATCAACAGCGTCGATATTTCCCAAGTCAAGCAAAGGATTTACCTGGCCAAGAGTGGCTCCGGAAATGATTTTCTCAGAAGCCTAAAGCGGGTCGGATCCGCAAATGTTTCCATCGGTGAAGCAAGAACAAATGTTCAATCCACAAAGTTCATCAACGGGTGCGGCATCGGGATTGATGCGCTTGTATCCCATTACGTGAACAATGATTCCAAGAAAAACAAACTTTCTTATTTCATCAACGTGTTTCGCGCTGTGATCAAATACGAGCGCACCAACTTGGAAGTTGAAGTTGATGGAGTCTCACGCACATTCAAGGACGCTTATTTTGTCGCAGTCCAGAACGGGAAATTCTTCGGTGGTGGCATGAACATCAGTCCAAATGCCAACATTGAAGAAGATCAGTATGTAGTCTGCGTAGCCCACAATTTAAACAAGTTTTTGATCCAGCTGCTGTTTTTGTCGGTCTATGTGGGCTTGCATACCAAGATCAAAAAACGAGTGACCATGCTGAAAGGCAAGGAAATAACCGTCAAGATTCCTGAAAGCAAATATTTTCAAGCTGACGGAGAAGTTATCGAAGGCGTAAATGAAATTCATGTCAATAAGTGCATTTCAAGAGAATTCATCGCCTTCAACAAGAAAAAGATCTTGAAAGAATTGAAGACCAGAGAAAACGGATGATCAATCATCCGTTTTTTTTCTGAAGTTTAGCTCTGAGATTCTCATATCCGGGTTTTCCAAGCAAAGCGAACATATTCTGTTTGTAAGCTTCGACCCCTGGTTGATTGAAAGGATTGATGCCAAGAACATAACCGCTCAATCCACAAGCATATTCAAAAAAGTAAAGCAGATGTCCAACGCTTTTCGCGTCAAGTTCCGAGAGAGTGAAGACGACATTGGGTACTTGCCCCTCGTGATGGGCTAGCAGAGT
>JAFGQT010000029.1 GCA_016935515.1 Bacilli bacterium | reverse complement strand
ACGGGAAGATCATCGATCATAGCGGGGATCTGTACGATAGTATCGTTGCCAAGGTAACCGACTATTTCCCAACCAGTCACTTCGCCATCTGTATACAAACTAAGTGCAAAATCGGCCGTCAGCATTTCCATCGAATACACATGATCGGCAATTTCTGACCAATATCTGAGTGATCGGTAATATTCAAGATCTTCAGCTTCGACGAATATCCTGAATCCCGCATCTGTCGTATTGAAGTTATAATAATCGAAGAAATCCGTCGCTGTAGAATCTTCATGAGGAGCGGCTATCCTGCCATGCATTACCAGATTATCTACACTATAAGTGTGCAAAAAGGGAAGTAAAGAAGGATCTGGTACACCATCAGCTCCGAAAAGCATCGGCAGCTTTTCCATAATCACCGTATCTACTCCATAATATATGGAATTTCCATATGTTGTTTCGCTTCCATCAAGAAAAACGATTTTTCTGACGTTGTTCGCAAACTCAAGACCGGAAGCGATAATGACGCCTGCAGGGAAAATAACCGTATCTACTGAATTATACATGTTGGAAATTTCCGGTTTATCATCGACAAAAACATAATTTCTGGGTCCGTTGATGTATACTCGATGCCCCTCGATATATTGAGGAAATTCAATCGTCGTAAGTCCGATAAGATCCTCGGTTCCGTCTGTTACTATAGCCCAGATTTCGTCTTTTCCCGGAATTTCATAATTATACATTAATTTCTCAAATTTGTAAATCAACAATTCCTTGGAAATAGCGGTTGCAGAATTATACCTGGCAACCATGATTGCATCTTCATAGACAGCCTCTTGCCAGTATCCCCAGCCACTGAACACCAAGCCATCATAAACTGGCGGCGTCGGAGCGACAGGGGTTTTTCCTTCCATGACATCTACTACCGCCAAGACGGTTTTGTTGTCTTTATCAAGGAAAGTAACTTGATGGATATACTCTGATTCCAAGGCATAGATTGCATACATAACACGATCTTCTGTCAGCGAGACCGTCGGCCAAACCAGATTTTCTCTTGAAGTATCGTCATTCCCCCAACCGAGGAAAACATACCCAGAGCGGCTGGGCATTGGCAAGACATGCTCTTTTTCTGCTTGAAGATCGGTAAGTATATCAGTTGTGCCATTGAGTGAATCAACGAGTGTCAATGAGTATGTGTCATATTGATAAAGCGGCCTAATGACAAGGTCCTTCCAGATCACATCGGTAGACTCGCTCCAGCCGATGAATGTCATGTGTTCCGATTCGTAAGGCAAGGGCATCGTCTTCGACTGGCCAAGCATAATCTTCTCTGTGCTGATTACTTCTCCAAAGTGATCTAGTACCTGGACGGTGGCAAACTCCACTTCAATACCGGTAAAACTTGAATTTGATCCGTCCGTGAAGTAAGCGGTAATATAACAGCGATCTGAATACGTCGGGCATACCATCATCGTACTCTGAGTCCTGAAATTAGGACCTTTCATCATTGAGAATTCCAAGAATTCACGTGGTTCATCAGCGTCAATCAGATAAGCAAAACCTTCTCGATACCCCAATGTCAGTTCTCCATATCCTTCTGGCAACAAGGATGCAAGCTCAATCATGATCTCTTCGCGTCCTTCTATAGTGTGCCAATAGAAATGAGTCAAATCAGCGGAGAAATACATTTGTGAAGTTCCTGGTTGGCCATGGAAAACACTCAATGGCATCAACTGTTGCCACTGGCCATCAGTATCTTCATAACCAATAGCCATGTTTTGGATCTTCAGATCGATTCCCGCGAAACTGCGACCCGGCAATAGGTCAATTAATGGGATAACATCCACAGAAACTCCGCTTGTTTCAACATAAGCGCGAATCATTCCGTCTTCCAAACGCAAAAGCACTTCTTCATCGCTTTCCGTAGTCAATCCCAAGCTGTTCAAAATAGCATTATACCAAGTCGAAAAATCCACAGAAGTCGCTCCTGTCTGATTGCTCAGCTCATGCAAGATAGCGATTCTGTCTTCCAACAAGTATGGATTCTCAATTGAATGCGGGTACCAAACTAGGTCTCCTTTGACCGGAGATGATTCGATCAACTTCTCTCCGGAGCCATTGATTCCGGAATACCAGCCGGCAAAAATCTCATCGTCAGTCGAAACCTCAAGCAAAGGAGTTTGATAAGTGCTACCGTACGTAAGTGAGTTATGTTCCAAGATGGTTACGTTATCCAGCGCATAAAATACAATAGTGTACCAACGCAGATCCTTTTGGTATGATGGGTAGATAGCTTCGTCTTTCACTATCCCGTCAAGATTGCCGATCCAGCCAAGAAACAGATAATCATACTGCTCTGTGCTCTCGCGGATCGGATCGTCGGGTAATATGGCGGACTGTCCATATGCAACGGTTTGTGTCTCATAAACATCTCCATCTGCGTCATAAAATGTGACTGTGAACAGATCTGCTTCCCATTTCGCCCAGAGAACGACGTTGTTTGCGGGCATGATCGAGAACGCGTAAGGATTAGTATATTCTCTATCCAAATACCAGCCGGCAAAAGTGTGTCCTTCACGTACAGGACTGCTAGGTTCAAATACCGCCTCTCCTGCACTAGCTGATATGTCGGGAACCTCTGATCCTTTGTTTTCATTAAAATAGATTGTGTACTGTCGCTCAGAAGACGTGGTCGTAATATCCGAATTATTGGTTGTCAATACATTCGTGGTATCTGTCGTTGTCTGCAAATCGGTTGTATCAGTCATTGATATAGTTGTCGTTGACATCAAGTCAGATGAAGATGCTACAGATCCATCTGTTGCGGATGTTGTCGTGGTAAATGGATTTGTTGGTATAGCCGTTATGTTACTTGTAGTTGTATTACCAGAGAACAAAGCGCAACCGACCAAAAACGTGAATAAAGTCAAAACTCCGAGAAAAGATAATTTCCGTTTCATGAACGTCCTCCTGAAAATCTAAAGACTATATGATCACTGAATTCTGCAAGCAAATCCAAAAGAAAAAATCACGAAAAAGCCCTGTCTAAAATTCCTATGAATCATGTTGCATCTTATAGCTTAGGACTTGCGTGATTCCAAGTTGAAGAATACCACAAAAAGATGATTTATGTCAATAATAAACGCAGAAATTATAAGAAGAAGACCGGCCAATTCTGGCCGATCTTGACTACTTGATATAATTTTTGTTTCCCGTTGATTGTGGTGAAATCAAGACACAGTGTTGATCGTGAATGAGTAGGAAGTATTGACTACATCAGAGAACTCCAAATAATACGTTCCTGGGTTAAGCAGGATTTGAGTCGAATCCGTAACCAATGGCGTCGCCGTATCTGACGAAGCATACAGTCCGATGAATGAATTCGTAGATGTTATGTACACCGTAACTGCTTCCGTTATTTCGAAAACATACCAGTCATCATCGAGATAATCGAGAATCAATGAAGTCATTGTTTGGTCGAATTCAGTGGATGCGATGGTCTGTGCAGTCAACGGTTCATCTCCAAAATCCTCGAAGGGAACTGATCGAACGACAAAATTATAACGTCCATAAACACCTGAAAGATTGATGGTGTAAGTTTCTCCAGCTCTGACGAAGAAGTATCTCTGTTTGAGTGTATTGGAATCCATGGATCCTGACATAATCACGGTATCCGTGCTGTCTTTTACTTCGATTGTCGGATAAACATATGTCAAGAAATCGAAATAGAGATATTGATCGACGGTCGGAGCATATGTGAACACATCAACTTCTGAGTAATCCTTGGAATATCCGGATTGAATGGTCCCAGGAACCAATACGATCGGCACGCTCGAATCATGCAACAACGGAGTTAGCGCTTGATAGGAGACATTGATATTGTAATCATAGTCCGAAGTAAGTTTGATGTAATATGTTCCCGCCAGCAGCATGTAAGAACTTGTTCCGGTCACTGGAGTCATCGTGCTGTCCAAAACCTCGAATGGTGTTCCAGAAGCAATCAACACTTCTGCATTCTCGGTCAAGGTGAATGTCAAGTATCCAGGTACATCTTCTTCCACGTAACCTGAAAACATCCTCGAGAAAGTATCCACAACGATCAAGTTAGCGTTTCCCGCATCGGTTGCGAGCAACTCGTTTGTAACATCATAGATATTCAAATCATATTGCGTTACTTGATCGAACTGCGGAACAACTACAATTCGATATGTCCCCATTGGCAATATTACAAAAGCATCAAAACTCGTGCCAACGAGATTGGCTGATTCGTCATACACATTTACGTAGACATCCGCCCATGATTCAAATACCAAAGCGTGATTGTCTGTCAATACGAATTCAAAGTAATCGATATCACTGATACCGAAAAGGAAACTCGACAGATTCTTATGAATGAACAATTGCGTCGGGTTCAATTCATCTTGAGAGAAATCCTCATAAGGGAATTCAATGAAGTTGAACTCATAGAGACCCCATGTTTGCGTAACTTCAATGATATAAGTTCCTGCTTCAACATAGAAATTGCTGTCGGAATCAACATAATAGAACGTATAAATCGGACTGTAGATATCCGCAGGATCATAAACTCTGATTGTCGCAGAAGACCAGTTTACCGATTCGATGCCATAAAGCATCGGTTCGGTCAAAGTCACGCTGAAGAAGTCGCTGCTGTTGTAATCTGTTGTGCTTTGTTTCAAGGTGAACGTCGGTCCGGTCACTTCTACAGGCGTTTCAATCGTGTTGTCAATATCAAGTGGATCCGGTTCAAGCGAAGCTACAGTATAGATAGTCATTGACGTGTAGCCTGTATAGTAAGGCCTATAATAAGTAACGTAATACGTTCCGGGCTCCAAAGCATAGTCGGTAATGACTGTGGTCTGATCAGCTGCATAAACCGTCACAACGTCAGTCGAATAACCCGTCTTGTAAGGATTGATATTGGTCGGTTCGGTGATCGTAAAAGCAAAATGCTTCGTCATATCCGCTTCGGTAAAGTACATGTAATAGTCGGAGTCAAGCATGATTTCTCTGGCGTTCGCAAAATCAACCCCCAACAACCAATCATCATGTTGCGTGAACCAAAGCGAATATAAGCCGACTTGGCTCATATTGACTTGGAAATAGTAAGTTCCGGCATCCAAGTTTAGATATGTGCTGCTTGAAGGTTGCGAGATATACGTCATGGACTCATCGTAGATCCGCAAAGTACCGTAACTGAAATTAGACATATAGAGACGATAGAAGGTTGGTTCGGTAAGCACAAGCTTGAACCAGTCCTCATCATCGCCATTCTTGATGCCACTGTCAAGTGAGAATGATCGCGTATCATCCAAAACGATGACTTCTGCATCTACTCCAGTGTCGCCCACAGCCGTATAATTGTACGCGTTGATCCTGATGTCGTATTCGGCAAGCCCGCCTTCAACCTTGATATAATAGGTTCCTGCCTCCAAAAACAGCTTTTCGTTCGTAACTGTCTTGATCAAAAGTCCGGCAGCGTCATGCAAAGTAAAGACAACAGCTACGTTGCTTGTCCAACGATACGTGTCCACAATAGCGTCATGTTCAAGTACGTATTTGAACCACGCTTCATGATTCATATCGACGATCAAGCCGTCATAGAAATTAGCTTCCAAATCAAAGGCTGTAGCCATGGTATTATCAATTACCTTGCCGTTGACGTTATCGACTTTGAAGTTTATCGTTGAAATGCTTTCATCATAGATATCTTGATGATACATGATTCTAATATAATAAGTTCCAGGCAAGAATTCTGGGGCAAGATATGGATCTTGGTTGCTATCGAAAACTTCGATTGCATAATTGTTTTTGTCAAACTCGAAATGCAGATAAGTCGGTTCATTGATGACAAACTTGTAATAACCACTTAGATGTTTGTCTGCGAGGAAATATTCCGGTGTCTCTTCATCGCTGACATAAAGTTCGGTTGCACTGGCAAAATCATCCCCCACAAGCAAGTGATCGATCATCTCGATATAGACGTTGTAATAGACGTCTTCAGAATTAATTACGAGATAGTAAGACCCTGCCGGAACCCAAAAGCGGTTCGAGTAAGTCATGGCATCAGTCACAGGTAGGAAGTTCATATCAAATATCTGGTATTCCAACCCCATTCCATCGGCGGTCCAATACATGTAGTGGTCCTCTGTCAGAACAAACGTCATGACGTCAACAGTCTCACCGTTGAAATTGACTCCACGAACCGAGTAAAGATCATCCAGTGTCGTTGAAGTTCCAAGTGCGCTAGCATACTCGAACATGGGCTGAAGATTGAAATTATGATAGCCTAGCATTCCTGGAAAGGCACTTTCAAGTTCAATAACATAAGTGCCTGTATTAAGAATTATTGGGAACAGTGACCAAGTGTTTCCGCTGGCAATCAGATTTCCTGCCAAATCGTAAACCGTGACTATATCGGCATTTTCAAAGTAAGCTGAGAGGACGCTAGGCTCCTCGACAACAAACTTCGCAAAGACGATTTCGCCACCTTCGAGGCAATAATACTGGGCGTGCTCACCACCGGTGAGATATCCCGAAGCCTCGATTGTTGCGGCATAAGGCGGTTGATTCATAAATGGATCAGCTCTAAATTGATAAATATCGTTCCCGTGAGCCAAATCAAGAGTTAGCTCATAAGTTCCCGCGGTGAAGTAAATATATGTCTTGTCGCCGTTGTAAACGACAAACTGTTCAACTTCAACTCCGCCAGAATATGTGGTAACAATTGCGTCGCTGTTACCACCATAACTGAAGGCGACGATTGTGTTAGCAGGTATATTCAATTGATAGTAATGCATATCATCGATGTGGATATAACTGCTTACCGATACTCCGTAACCAAGAATATATGGGCTGAGTTCGGATTGAACTATTTCCCCAACTGTCTCTTCCTCGATCATGAAGATTGTCTCGCCTTCGCTTTGTCCAGAAACCACCAAATAATAACTTCCGGCAGCTAGTCTGTAATAGAAATCATCCATATCAAGAATGATCGGTTCAAGACTGGAATTGTAAAGCGAAAGGGTAGAATCATATTTATTGAGATTATACGCAATCAGGAAGTCGAGAATCTTTTCCTCGGTCAAGGTGAATGAATACCATTTATCCGTGTTGTCTTCGTCAAAGTAAACTTCATAATATGCTCCTATGCTTACGTTGATAGCACTGGCATCATCATTGTTTACAGTGACTTGGGCAACTGGTGATATGATCTTCACATCGACCAAACCAGTGATGGACAAGAAATAGATGTAATAACGACCTGGTTCGAGATAAACATCCTCATAGGCGTAATAGATCTCTTCTGCATCGGAATTATAGATGGCAAAGTCATAGATCCGTTCAGTTGCATAAAGAATATCAACTTGATACATACCCGCAGTCGTAATGTCGAAATAGAACCAATCCCTTCCCGGCAAAACGACGATTTCATTACTGTTGTCAAGAGTCAGCGGGTCGCTATAGACGTAATTCTCGTTGTCATGAACTTGATCATAGAAGAATACGTTCATCGGTTTGACTTCATCATACCACTCGATCACCAACTCGTATACATCCACAAGGAGGCTTTGGTTGAGTTCAAAGACACTCTGGTAATATGTTTGGATCGAGTCTGCAGAATAGATGATTTGTCCACTCGAATTCTTAAGAACAACCTTGAATGGTCCCATGGCAACCAAGGTTATCTCCTTGTTGCCCTGGACTTGAGAATCAAGATTGATCGTCTGTGTATTTTGATGAGGATCATAGACGATCAACATTTGATTTTCATCGATCAGCACATGTGATGAGTCATCATCAATCAACGAATTTAGCTTCAATCCGATAATAAGCGGTTGGTTTTCCGCTCCAAGATTTTCGACAAACAGCTTGTAGTTTCCAGCTCCAAGCGCCACCGGTGTAACGCTCTCGATCCCCATGTTTTGAATATAAGCAATAGTGTTATAGCTGCCCATTTCCGAGATTTCCACCGTGGCTCGCAAGCCATCGCCAACAGAAACCTCAACCAAAGCCTTGGCGGGAACGTCGAATGGGATTTCATATCCATGCCAATCGGATTGCGAAGGCATGATAATCAATGATCCAAGATTAAGCACAAAATCGATGTTGAGGTCATCAAACACCGTTACCATGACGGTTTTGTCATCAAGCATAACCGGAGTCGTTCCGAGGACGTCTGTATCAACCGATATTGTGCCAGTTGTATAGCCCATTCTTGTCACAATATCAGTCCAGTTGACGTCAACGCCGAGAGCTACATAAACATTTGCGTATTCTCCAACCGTTACTTCTCCGCCCACTGGATAGGCAGGATCATAAAGAACATGCCATGCGGACATCATGCCATCATAAAAATGGACGACTGCATTGATGGTAACCGTTTGTCCAATCAGTCCCAAGAAGGGATTACCTGAGACAAAAGCTTTGTTGTTCAAGATAACCTTGTTGGTTCCGTTTGTCAATACAAAAGCTGGGCCTTCTTGGCCAACAACTCCGGTGATTCTGACCGGAGCTCCATGGAAAGCATAATCCGATGCAGCGTGAGAAACGATGGTTGATAAATCAGTGACAACATACTCTGGAAGCGCAATGGCTTCTGAGTATGTCGCGAAGTTGCTGACATTGATCAATTGTGGAGCAGGCTCACTAGTATCAAATTCAGCCGTGAACTCCACTTCGTCGCCCACTTCTACGACATTGCTGTCAATTACAAGGATATGGCCGGTTCCATCATATAAATAATATGCGGGTCTATCCAGAGTCGCAATGACATAGTACACTACGCCTTTGACTTTGACTGAACCAGTAGGTTCATCCGCAAGAATCACAGCGATATCGATAAATTGCTGAGCAGTTGTGGCTGTGGTCGTGGTCTCTGTAGTCGTAGTTGTAGTCGTAGGTTGCGTCGTAACCGTAGTCGTTGTAGTCGTTTCGGTAGTCGTGGTTGTAGTCGTAGGCTGTGTTGTAGCCGAAGTTGTTGTAGTCGTTTCGGTAGTCGTGGTCGTAGGCTGTGTCGTAACCGTAGTCGTTGTAGTCGTTTCGGTAGTCGTGGTTGTAGTCGTAGGCTGAGTTGTAACCGTAGTCGTTGTTGTCGCCTCGGTAGTCGTGGTTGTAGTCGTAGGCTGAGTTGTAACCGTAGTCGTAGGCTGTGTCGTAACTGACACAGTCGTTGCTGTGGTAGTCACAGGCTGTGTCGTCATTGTAGTCTGTGTAGTAGACACTGTTGTGTCGGGCGTTGAAGCTGTTGTCGATTCTGTAGTAGTCATTGACGTAGAATCAGTTGTAGCTTCTGTTGTTGTGGTAGTTGTGAATGTGAATTCTCCGGTTGTCGAAGGGATTGTTATTGTGGTATTGCCAAACAAATCGCAACCCACCAAAACCAACGACAAAAAGAAAAAACTCAACAACGCATAAAGCTTTCTCATTGCTTCCTCCTAATATAGGTCTTATTGTATAACAAAAAAATACATATTTCTTTGAAATATATAATTCATTATATTGTAACTGCTAGTATTTGTCATCGGTGTAACGTGTTTTTTATCATAATTGTAACATTAATTTAATGCTATTCGATGCATGCAAATTGATAGGTGAATATTGTAATATTGAGACTGACTAAACATATTTAAATTATCCAAAGCAAACTATTTCGATATATTATTCAACCGGAATCCATTTCGCATACAGAGTCAAATCATCGTTTGGCATGATCATGGATGTCAGTGGCAAAGTTCTTTCTTCATCTAGATACCAACCTGCGAATATATACCCTGTCTTCGTGGGTTCATGAAGATCGATAGTATCGAGATAGTAAGCTGTGTCTGACATGAGAATCCTGTTGAAACCTTGAAAAGCTGGGCTGATTTCTGATGGAGCAAGCATATACACTGGATCATTGTTATCAGATGTTCCTATTTGTTGCCCTCCCCAGACAAAAACTCGGTTGTGATCTGTCGTCAATATAGTATGTAGAACGCCCATTTGGATCGATTTTATTCCATCGCTTTCCGACAGCGAGAACATTTCGGTAATGTCTATCGGGACAAGACCATCCTGAGCGTTAGCGTTAGCCAATTGGCCACTTTGATTGAATCCCCAATTAAAAACCCTGCCTTCGGAAGTATAAACTGCGGACCTCATGTTGATCGCCCCAATCCACTCGACCTTCTCTGTTTCATTTAACTCGAGATTACTTGTAATATCCACCGGTAAAAGGCTGTCTTCTACAGAATTATCGCCAATTTGTCCATGCAAGTTGAATCCCCATGCAAATAATCGACCTGATGATGTCAGCAGTAAATTGTGGGCGTAAACCCCTTTGTCAGTAACTAACTGGTCGACATACTCACCTGCTTCGAACTCGAATAGATTGGTAATATCGGTTGGAACTAGTTTCCTTACACCGGTACCATCTCCCAGTTGTCCGTGAAAATTGTTTCCCCAAGTGAATATCTTGCCTTCAGCAGTGACTGCCATGGAATGGATGCCACCTAGAACCAAATAGTCAACAAAGTCTTCCTCACCCAAAGTGAAATATTCCGTGATGTTTACAGGTAACTGACGACTGTACAGTGAATTATCGCCAAGTTCGCCTCTTTCATTGTTTCCCCAAGCAAATATATTGTGATCGGAAGTAATCGCAAACGAACGGTTATCAACGGCATAAACGTTGGTGATGGTTTCTCCTGAAACCAAAGAAAAGTTGTCGGTGATGTCTATTGGAAGATTGCTGTTGAAAAGTGTACTATTTCCAAGCTGACCATGGGAGTTGTATCCCCAAGTGAATAATCTGTTGTTGGATGTCAACAAAACCGCGTGCATCTTTCCGGCATGTACTTCTTCGATCGTCTCGCCAGAGCTAAAAGCAAAATTGCTGGTTATCTCTTCAGGCAAATCAGAAGCATAAAAGTTGCCATTTCCGAGTTCTCCGTGGTAATTGTCGCCAAATGTGAATATTCTGCTATTTGTCGTCGTCAAAATTGTGAATGTGTCGCCAAATGTAATGTTGGCGACTGATTCATCAGCCGCAAGATTCATCAGTTTTGTCCAATCGGTCGTGAAATTGAGTTGTCCAAAATCGGTATACACCCTTATCAATGCGTGAAACTCGTTTTCAGGTCCGATTACATAATCTTCAAAATCGCCTGTGAGAATAAAAAAATCGCTGGAGTTATCGTAATAATATATGTTGTGTTCATCTACTTCGAGCCATTTAGCATATAACGTGATGTCTGATTCGGGAATGTTTGTCTCTTCAAAAGGTTCGGTATCATCTAGAGAAGCGTACCAACCTAAAAAAGCGTACCCCGTTCTGGTCGGTATAGGAAGGTCAAGTTCTTCATCGGTCGAGGACACCTCAATAGATGCGATTTCATTACCACCATTTGCGTCAAAAGCAATAGTAAGCTTTTTGACTTGGCAGCCAATCAATACAAAAAAACACAGAATCACTAAAAAAATGCAGACTGTAGCTTTTCTCATATGTCCATTCCTCCTTGATTATGGGAGCAATTTCATTTTCAGCATCGCTTCATCAAGTTTAATGTACCACAAAAGCACAAAATGTTCAATATCACGAATTGCCAAAATCACTCATTTTTGAACGATAAATCACATATGATTAATCCAAACAAAAATGGTCGATTTCTCGACCGTTTGTTTGCTTATGTTGCTCCATCAGCAAGGAACCGCGATACTGTCGATCAATAACAACCTGTTAGTAATTACAGTTGATAACAAAATCGTGTTGAAAATTGATGATTAATGCAAGGCGGCGTGCATTCTCGTCGGCTTTTTCTTTTTCCTGAAAAAGAAATGGGGGAGCAGTCATCTCGCTGCTCCCCCCTACGGGGACAAAACGAATAACCAGATGGATATGGATAAGCACAACCGAATAGGTGGCGGATCCGCATTTCTCTGCGGCATCCCTTGGGTTACAGGATCGTGAGATGTCCTGTAGATTATTCCCAATCACAAGTCATAGAATCTCAGGGGTGAAACCTATCATAGATTATTGTTGTTGGGGAAATATATCCATAACAGAACGAGTCTGCCATTGGCAATGCTGATCCTTCCGTAACAAGGCGTTTTGACCACGACAGTCAGACGGCTTTCACTGGTCCTGTGGTTCCGCAGGATTATCAGAGCAAACGAAGAGGAACGAACGGCCATCATGACTGAATAACCTTTATTTCCGAATTGTGACATAAGAGTCCCTCCTTTTTTTCGCGACACTTTCTTATGGATTTCCGTATCGTTTGATGAACTCATTATAGGTTGTTTCCTACAAGGATACTTGATTTTTTTTGTCTTTGTGTATCAAATAAAAAAAAACGATGAACTCAATCATCGTCAATGGATCGAAACGATATAATAGAAGTCGACCTTGTCTTTGGGCTTCGGTATCACGATTTCAATCTCACAATTGCAGTCCGATTGGAAACCGTTTTTTCTCCACTCATTATAGATAATTATCTTGATTTCATCAATGAGGTTCTTGTCCAGTCCCTTGCTCAGGAAGCTGACAGCTTTGGGGGCTATGAAAGTGATGCTTTCCAAACCTTCTTTTTGCTTTATCTTGGATTGTTCATAGCCGACAAAGAAATCATAACTGGTGAAATCCTTTGAGAGATGATGATGGACTTGATAAAGCATTTCATCACTCGGATGTTCAGATTTGAATTTATGAATCAAATCGAGCTGTTGAACTCGGGCATCATCAAAATAGCCATATTGCTCATGCATTTTCGTGTTCTTCCCGATCAGAGCATATTCAACATCGCGGATGATCTCGTAACTCATGCTCAATATGCTTTGCTTGGGGATATCATACCTGAGTACGGGAAAATGTGTATATGTGAATATAGCCCTTTTTCTGGCGTCGCTCGGGTTGATTCCGTGGATCTGCTTGAATGCCCGGGAGAATGCCTCGTTTGAACCGTAGCCATACTTGACGGCGATGTCAAGAATTCTATGGTCTGTGTTCGATACTTCGTATGAGGCAAGAGTAATGCGGCGATTTCGAATATATTCTTTCAATGTATATCCAGTCAGCATGGTGAAGGTCTTGACGAAGTAATAGTATGAAACGTTGCATTCCTTAGCTATATCTTCAAGAACCACATCGTCGGTGATGTGATTTTCGATATATTCCGTCGCTTTGTTAACCATTTCAAACCAGTTCACAAGATACACCTCACATAAAAATGATGTGTGAAGAGGAATCTGATGATTTATTGTTCAACCATACATTGAAGACATGGATTCGTTCCTCATTTTGATTATATCACTTTTTGCTCTTTGAATGTATTTTCTATGAAAAAGTATAAGTGAGAAAAGAGGTATCGAATCGATTTATATAAAAAAAACAGTCGATTTCTCGACCGTTTGTTTGCTAATGGTGCGCCATCAGGGACTCGAACCCGGGACCCAATGATTAAGAGTCATTTGCTCTACCAACTGAGCTAATGGCGCGTGCACTATATATATTATCTGAAAACGATCATTTTGTAAACCTTTTTTAACCGACAGATTGAAAAAATCCTGTCAGTTCAGAATATCTGACAAAATATACGCCATTGACCTTTTTTCGATATGAAACAAGTTCTACATCGCTCTCATTGATATACCTGCTGATGTTGTGGCACCCCAGATATATCAAAGCGACTTTGATGATCTTCTTTGACGACTCAGGAACAAAATCGATGAATGATTTGACGTGTGAGACCAATTCTGGTTTGCTCGATCTACGCCATTCTTTTGGTGAACGATTGATGCACCAATAGGTGGGATTGGTAATGATCAGTTCGTGATTCAACGCGAACCTTACAACCTTGATCACAAACAAATGTGCTTCGGTCTCTGCCAAAAGCTGATAATGATGTCCAAGCGGATGCCACGTAAATACCGAATCCGGATACTTTTCCGCGAATTTTTTCTCAATGTTTTCTTTGATTTTGCGATTATATTGCTTGTATAAAATGTATGCGACAATCGAAATCAGGATAACGATGCCTAATACCAATAATAAGATTTCTTCTACTTCCATGCATTCACCCCATAACGGTAATAATTATATCATGGTAGGAGTATACAAAAAAAGAAAAGTTGCCAAATTGGCAACTTTTCAATGTTTTTGAAGTAATTAGTCCAGTTCGCCTTCGGCTACTGTATCAAACAGCAAATCGAGAACTTCGTAGTATTCATCGGTCGAAACTGTAACTGCAGTCAATGAATCGATTCCAGCTGTGGCATAAGAATCTTGCCAGCCGTTTTCCAAGATGTAGTCGGTAATCGTGTCGACTTGTTGGAACCATTCAAGTTTGTTATTAGCGGTTAACCAAGCTTCGTAACCTTCCATGGTAGCGGTGCCAGCATCTGCCAATGTGCCTACATACGTGTTGTAGTGCATTTTGTAGTTAAAGCCGAGTGCTTGTTTAGTCGAAGTGTTCCAAGCAAATACGTCGGCTGCCGTACCTCTTGCCTTTTGCAAGGTATCAAGTTGAAGTTCAGTGATTTCGCCTTTTTCATTGACGATCATATGAGCGCTGTAAAGGTTGGTTTCCGAGCACAGGATGGCTTGGAATTTTCCTTGTTTGGCTAGTTCAAGAGCTTCAGCTGCTAGGGCAATGTAACCACCGTCTTTGATTGTTACTCCGGTTACATTGTCGATTACGTCTTCTTCATTGACTGTGACGGAATCATGTCCGTTTTCCAGCCAATATTCTTCAATTCTTTCTGCCTGAACATACCATTCGGCGATAGCTCCACCGCGAGCTACCATTCCGTAATCGTCTCCGAGTTCCTTTTTGGTTTCTGCGTTCCAGGCAAAGCTGTAAGTATCATCGCTAGTGTCTTCAGGTGTGTCGGTGCCGGCAGTCTGGGTTCTTACACCTTGACGTGCGTCGATGTAGTAGCTGACAACCTTACCTTTTTCGATCGTTACCGTAACCATGGTAACCATCGGGGCGTTATTGTGAACGCCAACTTCGTAAGCAGTGAATTCCCCGTCTACTTTGAATTCACTGTTGTTGCATCCGAACAATGCGAGGGATGCGAACAAAGCAATCATGAGCAAAGCAAATTTTTTCATTTTTTCCTCCTATTTAAAGTGTTTACAACAAACAATTATATACTATGAAGCCCCAGATTGCAACATATACCGAGCCTATGAAAACCTTTTTATTTATAAAATTGGGACATTTCCGTATCCGGATGTCCCAATTATGAATTCACATTACTGCTTGTTTTTGAAATAGTTGTCTAAATACTCATCAAGAATGAGAAGCGCTTCTTTTTTGATCGGTTTGCATTCGGCTGCCTTGCTTTTTTTGTCAAGCAATGCAATTGCCATTTCACGACACCCAGGATGGCCACATGCCCCGCAGTTGTACCTGGGCAAAAGCTCTATCACTTCATCAATATGCGGATCTTCCTCGACATGGAAATACTTTTCAACGACAAATATCAACAACCCTAAAACGAAGCCAATGCCTGAAAGCACCAACGCGGGTACGAGGATATCAATCATATGATACCTCCGAATCTCGCAAAGATCATCGCCAGAATGGCCGCAACGATCAAAGCTATGGGGGTGCCTTTGAAAGCTTTGGGCACGGGAGAGAAGTCAAGTTTCTCCCTAATCATCGCAAAGATGTACATGACGAACAGGAAGCCCAGGGAAATGAATGTGGAATAGACCAACATTTGGGCAAAATCATGACCTTCATTGATATTGATGATCGCGACACCGAGAACGGCACAGTTGGTGGTTATCAAAGGCAGATAGATGCCTAAAGCCTTGTAAAGCGCGGGAGAAACTTTCTTCAGGAAAATTTCAACCATCTGTACCAAAGCCGCAATAACCAAGATGAAGACGATCGTGCGCATGTATGTTATCGCTAGAACATCCAAGATGAAATGATACAACAGCCACGTGATGGTGGAACTTAAAACAATGACAAAGACTACTGCGATGCCCATTCCCAAAGCTGAACTACGTTTTTTCGAAACGCCAAGGAAAGGACAGATGCCCAAGAATTGGGTCAAGACGATGTTTTCGACGACAAAGGCCGCAAAGGCCAATCCGATAAGTTCGCTCATTGTCCTTTCACCTCTTTAGCTTTTTTGTTTGCTTTATGATTGCTGATGGCAAAAATTGTAGCCAAGATGAATCCGAATGACATGAATGCTCCTACCGGTTTGGTAAACATGTCAAGTGGTTGGATCTTTAGAAAATCGAAGGCAAATCCAAGATCGATTGCCAAATTGCCCCAGATCGTGATCGATCCTTGTCCAAGAATTTCCCGAACCAGGCTGATTATCACGAGTGCCCCGGTATATCCCAAAGCCATTCCCATGCCATCAAGCACCGAATCAAGCGGTTTGTTTTCTGAAGCGAAAGCCTCTGCTCTTCCGAGAATGATGCAGTTTACGACAATCAAGGGAATGAAGACACCCAGGCTCTCGTAAAGATTGATCAGGAAAGCGTGCATTACCATTTCTACGATCGTGACCAAACTTGCGATGACGACAATGTATACGGGAATTCTGACCGGTTTTACGAGTTCTGCGAGCTTTTTGTTAGACATGATCAATGAAATTATGAAGTTCGAGAGCGTGAGTACAAAGAACACCGCAGCCCCCATTCCTAAAGCATTTTCGAGCGATGTCGTGATCGCCAGCGAAGGACACATGCCGAGAACGGAAACGAACAACGGATTTTCCTTGAGAAATCCTTTCAGGAAATTATCAAGTTTGTTCATCAAACGTCACCTCCCAAGTCTGTGTTGACTCGCGCTTGAACGGCCATGAAACTATCGAGAACGGCCTGAGTCGTAAACGGAGCTGTCGGTCCGGAAATACCATCGAAGCTTGCAAGATCGGAAATCAGGTTCCCAGTAACGTTGAAATCATGTGTCACCACTTGATCGCCTATGCCTTTGGTTTCCTTCTGGCTGATGACTTTGTAGCCCCGAATCGTATAGTCGCTGTCGATTGCGATCAACAACTTTACTTTATCTTCATAACCTTGAGCACTGGTGCTATACACAACAGCTTCGAGCGCGTCAGTAGTTTTATTTTTCAACAAGTATGCTGCTTCTATCGCGCCTTCATTGACGGTTATCTCTTCGACTGTGTAATTGTCGGTATCATAAAATTCTTCCAGCGCTGCTAATTTGACTGCCAGTTCCTGATCGCGAATGATCGGCGCCGTAAAGTAATTAACCGTCGCCAACAACAATCCGCAGACAAGACCAAGCACCAGCAGGACCAAGCCGGATATCAATCCTTTGTTCATCTTATGCCCCTCCATTCAACTGGTCAATGAACTGATCCAGAAGTCTGATCAGGCTTTGCATCGCCGGAGATGTCTTCAAGGAAGCACCGGCAACAGCGTCTACTTCGACCGAACCGGCCAAATACTGATCCATGAGATTATTCTCGACCGCAGGAGCTTGCCCTCCGGTATATTCATCGTTATACTCATCGGCGTAAGATTCGCTGGACACGACCGTGTATGACTCGATGCCATTCAAAGTTGAATTCACTACGATGGTAACTCGGATCGGTGTAGCAACGTAACCTTTGGTTTCCATAACCAAGGTTCTGGTTGTTTCATCATAACTGACGAAATAACTTGAGGATGATACAGCTGTGCTCTTTCCAGCAATCGCTTTGATTGCAGCTTGCGTGTTTGCATCAGGAGCTTCGCTGCCCGATACTAGATCTCCGTATGAAAAATCGCTTGTTAGGTAACAAACAATATTTGTGGAAGTTTCTCCGTAAGTCACGTCGGCGACAAACGGATAATCAACGAAAGTTGCCGGATCGAAATTGTAGTCAAGTGAGTTGAGAGTTATGATAACTGAGGGAATCTCGAAGCCGAAATCATGGGCATATTGCTCTCTGGCAAAATCCATGCCGATCTCAAAACCCTTACTTGAATTCGTGGCTCCAGCAACGGCATCGACGCTGAAGTCGATGTCGTCAAACGGTTTGTCGTCGAATTGTGAATAGAACGTTGCATCGAGTTTGCCGAAGTACTGTGGGCTGTTAGTCTCACCGTGACTGATAACCTCGACTCCAACAATACTGTCAGTAGCTTCGGATATGGCGAAGGCCAACATCATATTCTCGGCGTTGCCATGTGAGATTACTACATAGACAACTCCGATTTCTTCGTCGTCCTCATAGACTTTGTAACTTGCATTAAGGACTGGTGTGAAATAATCATCATCGTTTTGACCAGTTTTTCCTGGTTTCAAATATGACAATTCCACTGCTTCGGTTTCGAAGACCTCGATATCCGTAGCGCTGGAGAACATTTCAAGATAGCTTTCATATGCATGGACATCGATCTGTTTTGTCATGTAACGGCTATAAATTCCACCAAAAACGAATATAAGAACCAACAGGGCGGACAATCCGAACGTAACACCATATTTGCCAATAAAATTCTTCATCTTACATCAACCTCCCGATGCCGGCAACCATGTTGATGAACATGCCGTAGACCGTTCCGGATTTGATTACTGCATATACAATGATCACAAGTAATAGCGCTGTCAAGACACCAACTTTGACCAAAGTTTCTTTTTTAAGCCCACGAGCCCTGATAACAGCCGTAGCTTGGTCAAGCGGCAAGGCAAAGATATTCATGACGATTATCGAAGTTCCGACGCCTTCGGGATAGTTTCCGACAAAGCGGAACAAGACCGTGAAAGCACCAAGGAAAAGGGCAAAAAAGATTTTTCCGAGCGGATTCCGCGGCGTGGTAACCGGCTCAGTAGCCATGAAGACAGCACCGAACATCAGACCTCCGGAAAATACGCTGTAAAGCGGGAACCAAATACCGCTATCTCCGCTGATTATGCCGATGAGCCAGGAAAGAACGAATACGGTTCCAACATAGATCAACGGGGTGAACCATTTGATGACTTTACGCACGGCAAGCCATACGTAACTCACAAGAATCACTAAAGCACTGGTTTCACCGAGGGCTCCGGGAATCGTTCCCAAAAAGAAATTCCAGAGATTACCGTATGGTTCGACCAGTTTGGCGTAGGAAATGTCCTTGACCGCTGCCAAATTGGTCAACGGCGTAGCTCCGGCGTAAGCGTCGACAAGCACTTCCGAAGCGTTGAACACGCCTCCGGCAGCGGTGATCACACCTGACAGTGTAAAACCGATCGCGATATAACCGAGAAGTGCTGGGTTGAAGATGTTGTGTCCAAATCCACCGAACAACATCTTTCCGACGATCGTTCCCATGAATGCGCCGAAAATCAAAACCCAAACTGGCGTGTATAGCGGAAGAACCAATGCCAGAATAAGTCCAGGGATGAGCGCAAATGATGTCGAAAGCTTGAGCATCAAATTTTTCAAGTTGTGGCAATCCTTATCGGTGATGATGAAGAACAATCCTTCCATGATCAACGACAACAAACCGCCAAGCAGAATGAAAACCAAAGGATAGAGCATTTCCAGGAAATTGATGTTTCCGTCGACATAGACTTTGATGCCATTCTTGTACCAAGCAAACAGAATCACCGGAAACAAGCCGATGAGAAAGTCCCTCATGATGATGCCGGTACCTTGGTTAGGCTGATCGGATAGTCTTAGAAATGGGGCTTTGCCGCCTGCAAATCTAGCCATGTTTACGCTCCTTTCCTCAACAATTCTTTGGCCTTGGCCACAAAATCGGATATTTCGATATGCGATGGACATACGTACGAACATAGTCCGCAAGCCATGCATTTTTCCGTATTCAAATCTTTGATCAATTT
>JAFGQT010000028.1 GCA_016935515.1 Bacilli bacterium | reverse complement strand
TGGCTGTTTGCCATCGCGACGCCAAGACCGGCATAACTCAACATTTCAATGTCATTATGACCGTCGCCGATTGCGATGATATCTTGTTGTTCAAACCCAAGTTTAGCAGCGACGTATTGAAGACCTTGTCCTTTATTGGAGTCTTTGGTATAAACTTCGACGATGGAATCATATTCGCCTTTCAGATCCCAAACTCGAGATAGGACTTCGTTGCTGTGTTTGGTTGCGATGTAGCCTGCGATCTGTTTTCCACGGCCTTGCTTGCCGATAATGATCGCTCCATTGGGGTTTGCTTCAAGGATATTGCTGAAGTGTCCGACTTTGATCAACGAAGCGCCATTGACATGGAGCAAAGGCTCAATCGCCTTTTCTTCACGATAAAGATAAATCGCGTCTCTGACTTCGCAAAAAGCGTTGCGGATATGATCGTCGTTGCCATCGACAATGTCGATTATGACATCTTTATCGGCAGTATGATTGACGATCTCGAACGAAGGATCAAGCGGATGGGTGATCAATCCGCCATTGTAATTGATGATCGGCGTGTCGAGTTTGAATTTTTCATAGGCGAATTTGGAACTTCGGTATGGCCTGCCTGTAGCGATCACAACTTTATGACCCAAACCTTGGACCTTTATCATGAACGCGGCCAAATCGTCGCTGATGGTATCGAAATCGTAGAGCAACGTGCCGTCGAGATCAACGGCGATCAGATATCGCTTCATAGCATCACCTTTTTCATATTATCTCATATGCAAGCGGATTTGACAATTGATAACTTGTTGATTATTGACCCTCGATAAGATATAATTTGAATGAACGGGAGTGGATATCATGCGGCATTTCGCATATGCTATGCTAGTTGCACCAGGATTTCTACAGATCTCATGGCCGGACATCCGTAATTTCCTTTTGGGTATGGCAACAGGATTTGTCCTGTTGACTTTATTTATCGCCTTGATGTTAATCACTGGCAGGAAAAACAAACGCAAGGTTTTCTTGAGCAAGGAAGTTCCGCTTGACGACAAAACTGTCAGGGAAATGATCGAGACAAAACAGAAAGAATTGATCGATACGGTCAAGTTCACGGACAACGCCTATTTCCGTGTCGCCTTTGACCTTTCTTTCCAATTGATGCAAGAAATCGCCACTTATTATTTTCCGAACTCCAAATATCCGATGTATGAATTGTCGATACAGGAGATACTCGACCTCAATTATTATATTACGCAAAGAATCGAAACGCTAGTGAACGGACGGTTCATCCGTCATTTCAAGAATAACAGGATCTCAACTATATTGAATATCCTCAACAAGAAGAAGGCAATCGACAATTCAAAGTTGATGAAACTGAGTCGGAAGTATCAAGTATCGAAACTATACACCATTGGCAAGGCAGCACTTAATTATGCAAACCCAATTTACTGGTTCAGGAAACTGGCGATCAAGCCGTCTGTGACGCTGGTCACCAAGGAAGTATGCAAATACATCATCGACATCTTCGGCGAAGAGACCAACAAGATCTACAGCAAAAAACTTTTCGAAGATCCAGAAGACGAATTGAAGATCGAATCTAAACTCGACCATTTAATTGAAGAAGCAGAAACGGAACAGGAGGGTTAAACATGTTGTTTAAAAAGAAAAAATCGCCCCCAAGAATAGTTCCTGGATTGACAAGGACGGAAGACAGCCGGCCGTTTTTCATTCCGCAGATAAACAAGCTCGAAGACAAGGAAACGTTGAAGAAAAAGTTCGTTTCTCCGATTTTCGGTAAATCCGTAAAGGATGATGTTGTCGTTCCCAACGACCGTAAGTTCTATGGCGATATCGACAAGAAATATGATGCTTTTCGCAAGCAAAAGAAGTTGACGAAAGAAGAAGCGAAGAAAAGATACGGCAGCACATATTATGAGTTTCTTTCCGTGACCAATGAGGATGTTCAGAAAATCCATCGTCGGGAAATGACCGCTGAAGACCTCCTGCACCGCAAACAGGAAGAAATGGAAGCCGCAAAACAGGAAGTTGAAACCACTCCGGCAATCAGTGAAGTCCCAATCGATGACTTCTTCGCTAAAGCCAAAGAATTCGAATCCGAGAAGAACGTTAAAAATTCTCCAGAAGACGATGTCTTAAAAGATTTAGACAATGCTCAGGAGAAAGATGAACTTGACGCAAATCGATTTTCACCGCTTGAGGAAGAGGAAGATGTTCTTTTCCGACCGGAACAGAAACGAACCGATAACGATGACGAAGAGAAGATCGCTCCGGTTTTCGCTGAGGACTTCGAATACAAGGAATTCGCACCTTCCGAAACAAAGAAAGCGGAGAAACCAGATTACGCTAAACTTCAAGATCAAGTACTCAATGACTTTAACCGCTATGCTCTGCCATCGGTCCAGCTTTTGAAAAAAGGCAAAGTCAAGACTGAAGCTGAACCGGAATGGGTCAAAGAGAATATTGATGTTATTAATCAGACATTGTTGTCATTCGATATCGACGGTGAAGTCACCAATTATACTAAAGGCCCGACAGTAACGCGATACGAGGTTTCGCTTGGCGCTGGAGTACCGACAAAACGAATTACGGGTATTTCCGACAACATCCAAATGAATTTATCCGCAATGTCCATCCGGATCGAAGCGCCTATACCTGGTAAGAATACAATCGGCATCGAAGTGCCGAACCAAATCCGGGAATCGGTATTTTTTGGCGATGTTGTCGATCATCCGCAGTTCCTGCAATCAGACGATCCCTTGCTCTTGGCAGTCGGTCTCGACATCGACGCAAATCCGGTTTACACTTCGATCGAACAGATGCCGCACGGGCTGGTAGCCGGATCGACACAAAGTGGTAAATCTGTTTGCATCGCTTCAATAATCGCCAGTATCCTTTTTAAGGATAAACCAGATCAAGTGAAGTTGATGTTGATTGACCCAAAGAAAGTTGATCTGCAGCAATTTGCCGATATACCGCATTTGGTAACCCCAATCATCGACGAAGTAAAACTTGCGGTTGAAGCCCTCAAGTGGGCAGTCGGGGAAATGGAAAGACGCTATGAGGTCCTTAAAAAATTCAAAGCTGTCAATGTTAAGGACTATTACAAACGCCGATTCAACGATCCTGAGTTCGAGACGATGCCTCGCATCGTCATCATCGTCGAGGAAGCTTCTGATCTTCTGATCAGCGGCGGTAGCGATGTTGAGGAGCAGATCTTGAAATTGACTCAAAAATCACGCGCTGTGGGCATCCATATGCTTTTGGCCACGCAACGACCATCAGCTGATATTCTCAAAGGATCGATCAAGGCCAACATCCCAACGCGATTTGCTTTCAAGGTCCCGTCTTCAACGGACTCTTCAGTCGTTCTTGATACGACTGGAGCCGAAAAATTGCTTGGAAAAGGTGATATGCTTCTTTCAGAAAACGGTATTATTCGACGTCTTCAAGGTGCATACCTTTCTCCTGAAGAAATCGAGTCCATAACCGATTTCATCAAGACCCAAGCTTATCCGCAGTACCTATTTACACATGAAAAGCTGGTCGAAGAAGCCAGACAAACCGCAGAAACGATCGAACTTGACGAGTTGTTCCCGACCGTGGCTCGTTATGTTGTTCAAGAAGACAAGTGCTCGCTCAACAAGATTACCCAGGAATTCGGCATTGGATTCAATCGTGCCACCCAGATCGTCAATGCGCTTGAACTTCATGGAATAGTATCCGCTAGTGCAGGGACAAAACCAAGGGAAGTTCTTGTCGGGTATGAACGACTGGAGGAAATCCTTCAAGGCTTGGGCAGTTAATCGAGGTAATCATGGAATACAACGAAGAAAAAGAAGTGCAAGAAAAAGTTTTCAACGCAGAGACTACCCTCAGAATCGCCAGAATTCGCAGTGTGATATTGTGGGTGCTGTTCACATTCATCGCGATTGCCACCGTATTATTGGCGACCGAGCCGCTATATTTTTTCAACTTTCTTGAGTCCGACCCGAACATCCCGCTTTCGGGTCAGATTTTTCGCTTTGGGTTCTACTTATTTGTCGTCGCGACTTTTGTATATATGTTCTGGTTTTCTGTACGCGTAAGTCGCTACAAGGTGCCTTATGATTTCCAGGAAGTTGAGCAGATCGAGGCATTCAAGCGCCATTATTCGCTTTTTGATCTGTTCATGGTCGTTCCGGTATTCCTAACTTTCATTATCATCGTCAATGGGTTCTTCTTTGGCTTTGCCTATGTGGACGGTGAATCAATGCTTCCGACTTATGAGTCCGGAGAATTTGTGGTTATCGAACATTACCATCAAGACTATAACGTTGGTGATGTGATCATCATTCAAAGAACGGATAAACTGATCAAACGAGTCGTTGCCATAGGCGGTGACGAAGTGATCGTCAACGCATCAGGAGTATGGGTCAACGGTGTTTTCATCGAAGACTCGATCAGAATCAATTCATTTTATGATTATTTTGGAACTTTGCCAGAAGGATTTTATTTCGTCATGGGAGACAACCGTGAGAATAGCGAAGACTCCAGGTATTTTGGACCAGTCAGCGAGAACCAAGTTCTCGGTGAGGTAATTTATCCGAAGCACGACGCAGATTAGCAGGTGATTTCACGATGAATCAAATTCAATGGTATCCCGGCCACATGGCCAAAGCCAAGCGGTTGGTCACAGAAAAACTGCCGCTTGTCGATATCGTCTACGAATTATTGGATGCAAGAATTCCTTATTCTTCAGCCAACCCGATGCTCCAGAAAATAATTGAAAACAAACCGAGATTGGTAATCCTCAACAAAGCCGATCTTGCTGACCCCAGAGTCACTTCCGATTTCATCAGTTATTTCCGGGATCGGTCTGTGTATGCTTATGCGGTGAATTCTTTGACTGGGAATCCATTGCCGGAAATCATCAGGCTTACGAAGGAGATACTTACTGATTTAACGGCCAAAGAGAAAGCCAAAGGCATGAAATCGCGTCCATTTCGCGGTATGGTTTTGGGTATCCCCAACGTCGGGAAATCACAATTCATCAATAAGCTTGCGGGCAAAAACAAGACGAAAACCGGGAATATCCCCGGAATGACCAGAACCCAGACTTTCTTAAAAGCTGGAAGTGATCTGATCTTGCTCGACAATCCGGGAATTCTTTGGCCCAAGTTCGAAGATCAGCAGGTTGGCATGAATTTGGCCTTGGTCGGTTCGATCAAAGAAACGACATACGATATCGAGAGTGTTGCCCGTTTTGGTCTCGAATTTTTGGTGAGACGCTATCCCGAAAGATTGAAAACAAGGTACGAACTTGACCAAGATCAACTTGCATCCTTGTCCGATTTGGTCGACGCCATCGGCAAGCGCCGAGGTTGTCTGCTTCCGGGAGGCGAGATTGATATCGAACGCGTCTACAATCTTTTTCTCTATGATTTTCGGAACCAAATGTTCGGACCGATGTCCTTGGAGCGGGTTGAAACTGATGTATGATTATGAAAACAAGCTTTTTGAACAGGGCCTAAAACTCATCTGTGGCATTGATGAGGCCGGGCGTGGACCTTTGGCAGGACCGGTATTTGCTGGAGCGGTCATATTGGATCCGAAGAATCCGATTCCTGGTCTGAAAGATTCAAAACAACTTAGCGCCAAAGCCCGA
>JAFGQT010000027.1 GCA_016935515.1 Bacilli bacterium | reverse complement strand
TATGGAGAATTCAAATCCTGAAGACAAGATTGGGATTGCCGTCTTCTTCGTCGCTTTCATTTCGATCCTTACGATATCATCTTACATCATCGTCAAGCAGAAACAGTTCTTCTATAATCAACTCGCCTTGTCGAACGAAACGGAGTTTCGCAGCATCGATCTTTTGATCGATCTGCAAAAAAAAGTCTACGACGAAGACGTAGACATCGAGAAGTATTATCAAAGAACCGCTGTGTTCTTGGAAGAGTTTTCCAATAAACTGGAAATCGAGAATGCTTTCCTCGATAAATTGCAATTGTTGTTCGACATGGAAAAAGGTGAATCAAGGGCAGCTTTGATCGAGAAATATCCCGAATACAGTCGCGAAGACCTTGATAGATTGGAAAATCTCTTGATTGGAGCGAAACACAAACTGCGGAAAATTGCGATCAAAATGAGCCACGCGTTCAACGTTGACGTCAAGCGTAGAGAAATGTTTTCCGAAACGCATTTTCGGAGTTTGAATCACCAAAAAGATCAACTTGACATCAAGATCATCGCTTTTGTCGTTTTCTATACCGCACTCAAGCGCGGCATGGACGGAATCCCGAAACTTGATGATGAAACGATACGCAAGGCGCTAACAGGTACCGATTACTACTATTACATCGAACCGAGAATTATCAAGATCTATCAGAAAAACAGCGAGGTTTTTGATGCGATCTGCAAGGACATCCTTGAAAAGGAGGTGTCCTGAAGATGAAAGACTTCTTTAGACGCGTATTCGATACCGAATTTTTGCCGATGAGCGAAGTGAGGAAGATCAAGATCGTCCTCGTAATGGGATTCTTGTTGCTGATAACGGCACTGACGATACCGTTCTCGGTGTTCTTCAGTTATTCGACATTGGTGAAGGTTTTGGTTTTGGTCGTATTCGGACTGGTTTACGGCTTGATGATTATCCTGATCCAGTTCAACCGGATCTTTCCGGCGATCCAGTTATCCATCCTTTATTCGATCGGTCTGACGCTGTTTTATACGCAAGGGACCTCAGGGTTCTATGCTTATCTATTTTTCTATATCGCTTTGACGATCATCATCTTCTACCAAGAATTGTACTCATATCTGACCTACGGGACCGTGGTCATGGGGCTTGGGGTCTGGTTCATCATCACCCATAATAGTGGACTGGTGATGGTAGGCGACGCGCCGGGATCGCTTTACATCTACATTTTCGCTTTGGTTTTGTTCTATCTTGTGTTTTTGATCCAGATCTTGCATAACGAGAAGCTTTATACGGATATGAACTACGATTGGGTCAGGATCAACCATGTCATCGACAAATATCATGACGATATCTATATCATGCTTGATGAACTGAGAAAAAAGGAACACAAACCTTTGATCCATGAAGACAGACAATTTCAAAAGGCGGTTTCGGAGATCAGCGTCTTCATCGCGGAACAGATCAAGGACTCCGGAAAAGACATAATCAATGTTTTTGATTTGTATTTGTATCTCCACGAAAAAGGAATCGACAAGATTCTCGACAATGAAGAGATCAGCGTTTCGATGAAGAAGACTGCCAACCGCTTGAACAAATATCTTTTGAATCAAAGAACCGACATGTTCACAATGATCGTAAGTTTTTTCTCCAGGTTCAGAAAATCGGAGAAATACGTTCAGGACCGTTATGAATATAGTATCCACAATCTTGTCAAGCGAAGCGATGAACAGATCATCGCACTCGCGATGATCTATCAGTATCTTGCAAATGAAGCCACTGGCAAGGACCAATGGGATCAAGTGAAGATGATCTTGAGCGCAGAGGAAATCGAAAAACTGTTTTCCGGTCCCGATGCGGAAGGTATTTTGACTACTTCGCAAATCGCGTTTTTCAAGGAAAACCAGCAGTTGTTTAAAAAGTATCTCGTCGACAACAAACAAAGCGGAAAGGGAAGATAGGATGAGCACAGTCATTTCAATCGCAAATCAAAAAGGTGGCGTCGGAAAGACGACCACAGCCATCAATCTTGCCAGTTCCTTGGCGATGTTGGGCAAGAAAGTACTTTTGATCGATCTTGATTACCAAGCCAATGCGACAACTTGTCTGGGAATCGACAGGGGTAGTTTCGATCACAGCGTGTTTGATTGTTTGGTCGAAAGATCCAGATTGGCCGATGTCACTCTGACAACGGACAATCCGTTGATTGATGTGCTGCCAGCGAAAACCACCGTTGAAGGCATCGAAGAACAGATCATCCTAAACACTAACCGCGATTTCATCCTTGACACTCAACTTAAAGAGATCAAGGAAGAATATGATTATGTGTTGATTGATTGCCCGCCTTCACTAGGTTATGTCACTACCAATGCGATGATGGCTTCTGACGGGGTCATCGTTCCCGTTCAGTGCGAATTTCTGGCGATGGACGGTTTGACGCAATTGTTGAACACGATCAGGCTCGTTCAAGGAAAGAAAAAGATAAACAAGGAAACCTTGACCATATTTGGCGTATTGATGACAATGCTGGATTCGCGTACCACGTCGGGATATCAGGTCGTAAATGAGGTCAAAACCTATTTTGGCGAGAAGGTCTTCCAGACGATAATCCCGCGCAATATTTCTTGTTCAAACGCAACGTTTTATGGAGTACCGGTAACACAGTTCTCGCCAAAAAGCAAATCTTCCCTCAGCTACAAGCAATTGGCGAAAGAGGTGATTCAACGCAATGGTTAAAAACCAATACGTCAAACGCGGACTTGGAGATCTTCTGAGCGAGAATGAGATTCTCGATCTCGAAAAAGAGGAAGTCATCGATATTCCTATTAACAAAGTTCAACCAAATCCGTTTCAACCACGAAAGCACTTCGATCAAGACGCT
>JAFGQT010000131.1 GCA_016935515.1 Bacilli bacterium | reverse complement strand
GGATTGACTTTCCAGCCTTTACCCAATTTGCTTGCTTGATGGCTTGCGCTTCCTTCTCCGATTTCCGCCATCGCTCCCTTGCCCTTTTCGCCTGTGTAGTTCTCCGGGCTTATCGATCGCGATTTTGCGTCTGATAACCGATACAGGCTTCCTAAATCAGTTGTCAGTCCATTGTATTTTTTCATAGTGTTTCCTCCAATGTAATTTGATCGACGGGTGAGCCGAAGCCCACCCGCCGAAAGTTTTTTAGTCTACGCTCACGATATGGATATCTTTGATGTAGAAAACGTTAGCGAATAAGTCGGAGTTGAAGATAAGCACATTCATCGTGTCGTACTTAGCACGGAAGATGAAAGCGAATGTCTGCCATTCAGTGTTGACTTGATTTTCAAAAACCTGAGCGTGATATTCGTCCCAACCTGGCTCGTTGGAGCCGATTAGAGCCCGGAATGAACCTGTGTGAACTTGATCGGCTCTAACTTGGAAAGTGACGATGTAAAGTGAATTTTCGATGAAAGTATTGTTTCCATTAGAAACATCGAAATATGTACCGGTGTTGTTGATGGTAAGGACACCATCTTGGACCGAATATGGTCCGCCAAGTCCCCATGATCCCCATCCCGGAACTGTTCCGCCGCCATCAGTGGTTCCATTGACTGTCAGGTCAAGATTATAACCCACGTGTGGAGTCGTTTTCGTTTCGTCATTGCTCAAGTTGATGATATCTGATTGTGTTGGACTCGGAACGGTTACGATACGTCTGAATGTAGAAGTTACGCCCAAACTGTTTGTTACTTCGTAATAGACATTGTAAGTTCCGGGAACCATCGAATCGACGGTACCAACTACGCTGATCTCGGAAGTAAGGTCGCCGTCAGTTTCGTCTGCGGCCGTAACTCCAGTCACAAGATCAACGGTAGTTCCCCAAGGAACCGAAAGATCAGTGACGCCGGCTACGGTTGCGGTTTTTTCGGGATCAACTTCACTGATTGTGATGTTACGGATTGTGAAGGTGTTTGCCAAGTGTTCGAAAGCAAACAACAGCACGTTCTTGGTCGCATATTGTGAAGTGAAGATGAAAGCATAAGTCTGGAATTCCGCGGAATATGGCTGTGATTCAAAGTATTGGATATGGAAGTCATGCCAACCATTCTCCTCGGAACCGATGATAGCACGCATAACAGCTGTTCCAGATTGGACGACATCAGCTTTCAGTTCGAAAGTGACGATGTATTGTTGACCAACATGGAAAGTATTGAAGTTGTTTGCGGCTTGCCAATAGTCAACATCAGTTTGAATCGTAAGTTGATTATCAGCTACTGTGTTGATACCGGGCAAACCAGGACCCCATGCGGACCATCCTGGAACGCCTCCGCTAGCGGTTGAACCATCAAGCGTAAGGTCAAGGTTATAACCAACATAAGGTTCTACATCAGTGTTTTGGCTGGCTGTGATAAGTTCTGCCATCGTTGGTTCGCTGACAGTGACAGTCCTCGTGACCGTAGCCGTCTTGTTTTCGCTGTTCGTGACGGAATAAGTGACAGTGTAATCTCCAGGAACGTATTTGTCTACACTTCCGGAAACAACGATGCTGCTGGTCAAATCGCCGTCAACATCATCAGTTGCCGTAACTCCTGCAAGCAGATCTGCTTCACTGTTCCAAGGAACCGTCAAAGGCGTATGTCCGGCAAACAACGGTGCTGGATTTGCGTTAAGTTCCACGATTTGAATGTTCTGAATATAGAATTTGTTTGCCAAGCCCTCAAACGCGAACAGCAAAACGTTCTTTGTTTGATACTCAGCGGTGAACATGAAACCGAATTGTTGGTAAGTCGTGGATACTTCAGTATCGAAATATTGAATGTGGAAGTCATCCCAGCCGCTTTCTTCGGATCCAACGATTGTCCTGAAGACTGCGGGAGCAGCTTGAGGTGCATCTGCTTTGATTTCAAACAGAACAACATAAGCCTGGCCGAGGATGAAGTTGTTGTTAGCATTGGATACTTGATAGTAGAAAGTATCAGTGTCAAATGAAAGCACTCCATCAGCTATTCCGAAAGGTCCACCAATACCCCAAGAACCCCAAGCTGGTACGCCTTCAGGATCTGTTGAAAGTCCGTTCTGGCTGAGATCGAGGTTATTGCCTTGATACTCATACGAGTCAGATTCTGCAACTTCTGTAAGCATTTGTGCCAAAGTCGGTTGATTTACCGTAACAGATCTTGTGCCAGTAGCGACAAGACCCAAGGAGTTTTCGACCAAATAACGGACTTGGTAGACTCCCGGATGGAATGTGTCGATAACGTCAAGAATCTCAATGCTAGAAGTCAAATCGCCATCAACTTCATCAAGGGCGGTAACGCCAGTAACGAGATCGAGTGTGCTGTTCCAGTCGACGACAAGCGGATCAAGACCCGCCAAAGTCGGTTCAGCTAGAGGATATACTTCATAAACATTGATATCTTTGATCGAGAATGTGTTCGCAAGCCCAGAAGCTGCAAATAGCAATACGTTTGCCGTGTTGTACTCGGCTTCGAACATGAAAGCAAATGTCTGATATTCCAGATTGACGGTTGTATCGAAATACTGGATGTGGAAATCATCCCAACCAGATTCCTCGGAACCGACGATAACTCTGAATTCAGCGGGGGCAACATGTTCGGCAGTTGCTTTGACTTGGAATGTAACGATGTAGTTTTGGCCTACATTGAAAACATGTCCGCCATTGGCTGCTTGCCAATAGTCGGTAGCCACTTGCATCGTCAAAACGCCGTCTGTAACGCTGTTGGTTCCGTTAAGACCCCAGAATGTCCAACCGGGCAACGTTCCGCCTTCAGCGGTAGTACCATTTTGCGTGAGATCAAGATTGACGCCACCGGTATATTCGCTCACGTCTTCAGTGGCCGCAAAGGCGATTAGTTCCGCAAATGTCGGCTCGTTGACAGTGATGGTGCGCTCTACAGTCTTGGTTACGGATTGGCTATTAGTGACTGAATAAGTAAGTGAGTATTCACCAGGTACGAAAGTATCTACAGTACCGGTTACAGTGATTGAACTTGTAAGGTCGCCATCGGTTACATCGGTAGCTGTGACGCCTTCCAGTGGGTCAAAGTCGCTGTTCCAGCCGATGGAAGCCGGAGTGTGACCGAGGAATGTCGGTGCTCCGGTGAAATTGAGTTCGATGACTTCAATGTTGCGGACAGAGAAAGAGTTCTCCAAGCCTTCGGTAGCGAACAGGAATACATTGCTTGTGGCGTATTGAGCCCTGAACATGAAGCCGAATTGTTGGTATTCAAGTCCTACATTGGTTTCAAAATACTGGATATGATAGTCATCCCAACCGTCTTCTTCGGAGCCAACGATCGCTCTAAAGACTGCCGGAGCAGCTTGTTCGGCATCAGCTTTGGCCTCAAATAGAACAATGTAAGCTTGGTCGAGATTCAAGGTGTTGTTGCTGTTGGAGACTTGATAGTAATTGACTAGCGTGTCGAATGTGAGTACTCCATCCGTAATGCCAAATGGTCCACCCATTCCCCATGAGCCCCAGCCAGGTACACCTTCGGTGTCTGTTGAAAGACCATTCTGTGATAAATCAAGATTGTTACCGGTGTACGGATATGAAGTCTCATCATCAGCCATATCAAGTATTTCAGCCATACTTGGTTGTCCGACAGTGACGATCCTTGTGACGAGAGTCTCGATTTCTTGGCTGTTGACAACCTTGTATTGAATGCGGTATTCGCCAGGATAATAAGTATCGATCGAGCCAATGACTTCAATGCTTGAAGTGATGTCGCCATCGACTTCATCAGTAGCGGTCACACCGTCAAGAAGATCTACTTCCGAATCCCATGCAACGTCTAAGTCTTCATAACCAGAAATAACAGCCGCAGGTTTTGGGAATAGTTCAAAGATTTTGATGTTCTTGAATGATAATGTGTTCGCCTTGTTTTCTGATGCGAAAAGCAAGACATTTTCCGTGTTGTATTTCGCCGTGAAAAGGAATGCAAATGTTTGCCACTGAGTGGTGATGTCAGTGTTGAAGTACTGGATGTGATGATCATCCCATCCACTTTCCTCAGAGCCGACAATGGCACGGAACGTGAATTCAACGTTCGGATTGACGTGATCGGCAGCGCCTTTGACGTCAAAGAGAACGATGTACTTTTGACCGATGTTGAATTCATTGTGGCTGTTCGACACTTGGAAATAACTCATGCTGGTGGTCATACTAATGACGCCGTCTTCACAGACATATGAGCCGCCGCTACCCCATGAGCCCCAACCGGGCACTCCAGTAGTGGCGCTATCCCCAGATAGCGCAAGATCCAAGTTGTTGCCTGCGGTGTACTCTTCGACGACATCTTCGTTTTCAGTTACGTTAACGAAATCTTCGAATGTCGGGAAAGGTACGGTGATGGTTCTGTCAACTGACAACTCTTCTTCCTCGCTGTTTTGAACTGTGTAGGTAATCGTGTAGTTCTGAGCGCGGAAAGTGTCGACAGTTCCAGTTACGGTGATGGCGGATGTTAAATCGCCTTCTTCCGAATCAGTGGCCGTAACACCTTCAAGTGGGTCAAAAATCACACCCCAGTTGACAGTTTTGTCTTCGACGCCGGAAAAGCTGATGCCAGTAGCTGCCGTGGTTGTGCCGGTAGTGGTCGTAGTTGTCGTGCCGGGAGCTTGCGTCGTAGTCGTCGTTGTGGCCGTTGTTGCTGTGGTGGTTTCGCCGTTGCAAGCCCAGAATGAAAGGGCTAAGACAAAGCTGGCCATCACGAGAAACAGTTTTTTCATAGTTTCCTCCTTATTATTTTTTATACCTTAATTTTACTTGTAGCTTTTAGTTGTTGGTAAAGCAAGAAAACATGTGATGCATTTGTTGATCAATCCATGTAGTATACTTCGAATTCGGAGCAGCTTGTGTAATATTCGCTACCTCCGGGGATGCCAATGATCCTGACGCCGTCACCGTGTGTCTCGTCAAACTTGAAGACGACTTCAGAGAAGGACTCAACGGTGGCATCATGGGTATAATTGCTGCTGATATACAGATTGTCAACATCGTACCAGGTTTGACCTCTACGCACCTGAACCTTGACTTTTTCAAACCAGCCGCCTTCCTCATAGACGTTTCCGACGACATATTTGACCTGGTTCATGTTATATTCTTGATTCCAGGTGATGCCCCAGTAATCATAGGTCTTTCTCAATTCATTGAACGACTTGTCCCAAGTTTGGTTGCGTCCATCCTGAATTTTAGTTCCCAGTCCAAGGTCTGATGCAAGGGCAATCGCCGTTGCGTTCGATCCAATTTCTGGATGTGCAAGATTTAGTACTGACTTGACGTTTGTCGGGGTGGTCTCGTCCTGCAAGGTAACCTGCAATTTGCGTAGTGAGAGGTTGTACTTGTGTACGCCGCCGGCAAAGGTGTTGGATTGGACCCACATCGTCAAACCATCGGAACTGATCAATTTCGAGGGAATGATCGTTGCGTAGCCTCCGTAGAGATTGGTTTGCCAGGTGTAAGGCCCAAAGTCTTTTTGATAAAAGTGACGCCAAGGGCCCCAAGGAGTTGGAGCTTCGTAGAACTCAAACGTATATTCAGTCCAAGAACTGTAAATATACCGGTCGATATATTTATTGTAAACGATGCTGCCTTGTGATAAGACCGACATTGATTCGGACATTCCGACGATGCGATTAGTGTAGACGCGGTGTTCGTCCTGCAATACAGGCTGTTTGGCACTTATATCACCAGGATCCGACCACGAAGGATTGCCATTCAAATCACCGGTATAGAATTCCCAGGTTGACAGATCTTGAATGCCTGTTTTTGGCATTCTCGCCAAGAAAAGCTTTTGAGGATCTGGTACGCTATTGGAAAATGAATCGCGCCAGTTGTAGTCAAGCCCATAAGCGTAAACATAATCGTCGAATGTATTCCAAGTTGAGTCCTTGCCATAATCGAGGAACATCACGGTGGTGAACTTGTAGCCCGTGAACATTGCTGTTTCGGTATTCCAAACCCAAGTCTGGCCTTTGTCATTGGAACGGATGATCGTCGCATTTGGCGCATCATTGAAGATTCCTGGTCCTCCGGCTTTGTTCAGGTCCTGTACTGCCATATAGAGTATTCCGTCAACTGAAAGCATTCCTGTCGGTTTGCGATTGTATGCAGTCGGAGGAGCCCATATCTGACTAATAGATGTAGATGGATTGATGCGTGTACCACGAAAATCGAAAGTATCGACATGTCCGGAAACACGGTTGAAGACAATGTCTTGCCAATAACTGTTAAGATCAAAGCCTTTTCCATCACCATTGGCTGTGTAAATGTAATCGTCATCGCTCCAAGCCATTGGCCAAAGGTCTCCGTCACTCAAAGTGTCGTAGCTTGCTTTGTCTTCAATTGTGGCCGTAGCGAAGAAATCGCTCCTTTCAGGGGTGATCAGTGAGTCGTCTTGAAAGGGATCATAAATCGTCAATTCGAATGGCTCAACCCTTACGAAATCGTCCATAGTTCCTCCTGTGGTTGATGATGTTTCAGTTGTGGTTGTCGTAGTTGCGGTAGTTGATGCGGAAGTGGTCGTTGGTTGAGTAGTTGTTTCATTCGTACAAGAAATCAAGACGAAAATTAGAAAAACGATTCCTCCCAATAATGTTTTTTTCATGTTACCCCCTTTTAGGTGTTTGATTAGTCTTGGATGCCAAGGATGGTTTCAAGTTCTTCGTATGTTTCCGCAATCTTGGCATTCATCAGGCGCTTGATCTCAGCCGCATGGTCACCGATGTTTTGGGTTCCAAGGTTACCGATCTGATCGTTGATCATCGCCATAGTGATGTCTTCTTGATATAACATTTCCCAACGGGCTTCAATGAATCCCGGCATGACTGCCCAAGCATCGAAGTAGAAGTGTCCGTTCTCAATGACTGCCTGCCATTGCGGATACCCAGGATAAGTGTCGACGAAGAAAGCAGTGTGCGCAACATCGTCGGTGGTAAGTGGTGGAGAAATGATTGGGAAAACGTCTTCTTCGGTTCTCGATACTTGGAGACGGTAAGCGTAGCCTTCTGGATCAAAGGATAACCATTTCATGAGTTCATAAGCCATTTCTTGGTGATCTGTGTTTTTTCCTATCATCATGTATGTTGGCTTGATCGGGGTTCTAGTGATGGCTTCTGCATCGCCTTTTGGCACGCCGATGAAGTCAAAATCAAAGGTGATGTCGCCAATGTCTCTAGCGTTGATCAAGTATGACATCATGATCGAGAAGTCGAAGTGTAGACCCATCTGGCCATTCCACCAAGGATACCACCAGTCGTTTGTGCCGAAATACATTGCCCGTTCTTCTGGGGTCAAAGCGTCATTGACGTGTGTTTTGTCATTGCGAATTTGAAGATTGAGTGCGACTGCTTGAGCGAACTCGGGGCTGTCGACTTCAAATGATTGAGCTTCTTCATCCCATGCATACCAGCCGTAATCAGGATTCAATTGAGCTGGATAATAGTTGAATAATTCGGCTGGACCGCTCATTCCAAGAATTGAGTTTCCACCTTCTTGGAGTCTAGCAATAGCTTTTGAGGCATCAAGCATCTCCTCCATCGTGAAACCGAACTCAGGATAATCGACGTTGGCATCATCAAACAATGTCTTGTTGATGAAATAGCCGAAGAATTCATACATGTAGGCAACTGCGTAATAATTGTCAAAGAATTTTCCGGAATTGCGAATGTCTTCATAGACCAAAGAAAATTCCTCATCGGCTTCAGCCAAAGCGGTGAAGTCTTCTGCCCAGCCAAGTAACAATGCGCTTGGCATGTTGAAAGTGTTGTATACGTCAGGGAAGGCATTGGTAGCTGCCAATGACGCAAGATAATCATGCCATGGTTGTTCAACCGTACCGGTTTGTTCCTCGTTTGGAACCATCGGCGCCCGGAGAATTTCCACGGTTACGTTCGGATGCAGTTCTTCAAATTTTTGAACCGCATGATAGAGCGGATAACGCTCTTGGGTTGTTTCGCTGCCGCAATCGCGCCAGCAGGCAAATCTCAGGGTGATTGGCTCCTGAGTCGTTGTGGCTGTGGTGGTGCTGCTGTCGGTTCCGGCTGTTGTGCCGGTCGTCGTCGTTTCGTCGGTACAACCTACGAAGCTGATTGCGCCGAAAAGCACCAATAATAGACCGAGAATTTTTTTCATGTTTTTTCCTTTCCTTTTCTATTGTATTTTATCGCCGTTTTCCTACTCGCCGCCTGCGAAACCAGTCTTGTCGATTCCTTCAACGAAGGATTTCTGTAATACGAAGTACATGATCAACATTGGCAGAATAGCCAAGATCGTACTTGCGTTTTTCACACCTTCATTAATGGAGAAGAAGTGCTGGTTGGCCGCAGCCAAAGCGGTGTAGGATTGAGCGAATGAAACCAAGTTTAGTTGCAGTGTTGGAACTTGTCCGCCTAGGAAGATTGCGGCAATGTATGTTTCGTTGAAATACCAGACGAATGCGAACAACAAGGACGTAACGTAGGCGGGAACAGATAGCGGAATCGCAATCTTGAAAAAGATGTAGTAGCGATTTGCACCGTCAATTCTCGCGGCGTCGTCAAGCGTCTTTGGCAACATCCTGAAGAACTGATAAAAGATGAAGATGAACAACGCTGAGTTCAGTCCCTGTCCAAAACTGGCGGGAATGATTATCGACCAAGCGCTGTTGGTCAAACCCAAATCCGTAAACAAAACGTATTTCGAGATCATCGTGATCTGCGGAGGGATGATGTACGTAAGCAACACCAAACCCAACAAGACATTCTTGAAGGGAAACTTGAATTTTGCGAATCCGTAACCGATCAAGGATGCGATGAATGTCTGTAAAACTGCCGGGAGCAATGTGACCGACAATCCCACGAAGAATGTACGGAAATAATCAAGCGTCTGGAAGGCCAACTGGAAATTTGTCAAGTAGATCTTAGACGGAATCCAAATGACCATGGGACTGAGAAGATCGTCGATGTCTTTGAGACTGTTGGATAGCATGAACAAGAGAGGAAACAGGAAGATGTAACCGATGGATGTCAACAACAAGTAAATGAAGACCTTGTAGAGGATACCCTCGGTAATCGTACGACCAATCAGCTTGTGTTTGATCTTATGCCAAGTTGTAATCATGACATCCTCACGCTCCTTTTCCTCAGGATCAGATAGATTACTCCGAACAGCCCGAGTATCAACAAGATCACGATCAAGTAGATTACAGCTTCGGCACTGGCATAGCCATATCCTTCGTCCGGAGAGAACATGTCGATCCGAATCTTGCGCAAAACGTCGTTGGTTGCGAAACTAGACAATGTGACGACGCTGTAAAGAATGTTGATCGAAATCAAATTTCCGAGCGATGGCAAAGTGATTTTCCAGAACATCTCCCACGGAGAAGCTCCGTCGATTGCCGCGGCCTCATAGATCGAGGAATCGATTTTTTGTAGACCGGCGAGGAAGATAAGTATCTGGACACCGGACATCCAGAGGATGAAGATGATTTCCGAAAACATTTTTTCGAGTGGCTCTGAAATCGATTCAGGGAAGGTATTCGTGACGATGTCGAGAATGCCGTATTGCTCGATCAGCGGCAGTGTTGTTGCCCCTTGGCTGAACAATTCAGCTACGACCGGTCCACTGACGATGATTACTGGCAAGAAGAAGATGCTGCGGAAAACTCCCTTGAAACGAATCTTTTGGTTGAGAATCACGGCAATCATCATCGCAAAAACAATGATTATCGGGACATAAATGAAGATTTCCTCAACGAACATTCTGATCAGGTCCATGAAATTCAGATCGAATTTGAACAATGCGCGATAATTCTCAAACTTGATATTGGTCGTGACGATTCCTTCAACGGTGATATCCACGTCTTGAAAACTAAAGATGAATGTTTTGATTAAAGGATACAAAGTCAAAGCGGCGAAACCGACGATCCAAATGGCGATGAATGACAGGCCGACCAACATGTCGCGTCGCTTATGTGTCATTTTCATGGTTGGATCACCTCGATATCTAATGCAGCGATCGTAAGCGATCCGATTCTAACAGGATCAGCGGTGTAGTTGATGTAATGAATCACATCATTTGCATAAGTGTTCTTGATTACCCCGGGCATACATACTTCCCGTGACTCAAGCATTGATCCTGCGGACGTCTTCAGAATTTCATTGATGTAAGTATACTGGGCGATGATGATTTCTTCCCAAACGTCATACTGAGATGAACTGATGTACTCCGAAGGGGTATCCATCAACAAACTTGAGCTTGACTGCGTCAGGATGTAAGAAGGATAGATACCAAAATCGATCATTCTAAGAATATCTGTAGGCATACTGTTGAAGAAATTGACTGGAGTCGAATACATTTCCACTAAACCGCGGAAGGCAAGTGGAATAAATGGAACTGTGTCTGTGAATTTCGCTTGAAGTGATGAATAGAACGGAACATCAAAATATAGATCGCTAGCCACAACAGCGTACTCATTGGGCTGATAAAGAGCGATGGAACCAGAAAAAGCGTTCAGGGTCTCTAGGTATTTGTCCACACTCTGATTTCTTTGGAATGTTTCTCTGCCATGAGAAGAGAACAAGTCTTTGCCAATTGATTCTAGCGCCAGACCGTTTACGTCATTATCTTTGTAGAAGCTTAAGTCTTTTTCAAATATATTGGCAGTCGCTTGTGGATGAAGCCAGTAATACGAGTAATCCATTTTAGCACCAGTATATGCCGATCCAGTTATCTTGCGGGCAAGGTCGGTCATGACATTATAGCCACCAGCTCCGAAGTAACCCTTTGTGTAATCAGCATTAAGATAGTACTCGTATTCGAGCTGGTTCAAATGTTCGAACAATTCGGCATATCCAGATTTTCCAGAGCTCGATTCAAACGGCTGATAATCGGGACTTGATCCAGTGTAACCACGATTTGACCAGCCTCTTAGCACGATAGTCTGTTCTTCAACGCCGAGCGTTTTCAAGCTGTCGACGATAGAAATCACATCTTCGGTTTTAGTGACATTTACATACGAGTCAAACAACAGACCTGGTTTTCTTTCACGCATCAGGAACTCCAGTCTGACAGGGATATCTCCTGTGTTACTATTAGAAGCCAGATTGTGTTTTTCGATAAGTTTGTCGTGATAATCATTGGCCATGCCGACATAATTGGCCTCGTTACCATCAAGAAAAGTGTAGATGATTCGGGTGTCGACTCCGTTCATTTCGGCTTGGGTAGTTACGACGCTGCCCATATTTCGGCTTGTCGGTTGTTCGTATTGGATCCGATATACGGTTTCGAAGAAAGTCCAATAGAAGTCTGTGGTTCTTCCCGCCGGATAAGAGATGATCCTCGCGGATGTATCGCCTTCGGTCATCCATGCGTAGAATGCATGTTGACTTGAACCGTGGACAATTCCATAAAGCGGCACGGATATCCCGGGTTCTTCAATCAGATTTTCGGACAATTCATAGTTGTATAGTCCATAATCTCGATTGTAGATCGGCTTGCTATAGATGAGGTGTTGGTATACCCCTTGAGGTTGAAAGCGCATCAAAGCGCCAACGCCGTCTGGGAGCAATGTGTAACCGGGGACATCGACATTTTCTTTTGCCAATACCGCCCCTAAGAAAGGAAATACACGAACTGTTCCTAGGCGATTTGTTTCAGTCTCGGTTATAGAGGCAAAGGGAATATCGACTTTGAGTCCATCAGCAGTGAGCTCAACGCTCAAGGTAAGTCTGATGTTTGATTCACCGAAGACAATATCGGAAGTGAATCCGTTTTGTGTCAACGTTGTATCAAGCGTCGAAAGACCGCTGGTCGTGATGCTCTCCTCGATTACCTCCTCGCGGACTGCGGTTTTACGGTAATAGGTTATCCAGACAGCTGAGTTGACCCGAGCCCTCCATGTTTTATTCAGACGTTGGTCAGTGGTATCGAACGATGAACCCCAAACGTAGCCGCTGCGAATGTCTTCGACACGAATCGACAGATCATCTAATTTAACATATAGTCTGAGCTTTTCGTTTTCTGCCACAACCGAATAACCATCCAACTTGACAAGGGGATTGTTTGATACGACAGCGTCTGTTTCAGGTTGTGTATAGCGATTTGAAGAAAATAAGGCGTCAAGCTGGTAGTCCTCGTAATCTGGTGTTTCGTCGACAATTTCGGAACGCACACTGCCAATCAACAACAGTGAAGAAGACAGTAGTACGAGAAGAAGGAAGCGTTTAATGCTGAACACGGATAACAACCTCCTTCACCAGCGAAAACAGAAATTCCATCAATTGATTGAACAATAAATAGATGATGAACATCAACAAGGCGATTATGATCATCGTGAAGATCGTCAACACGATGTTCTTGATCGTCTCCAAGAAAGAATAGTTGTGGATTTCCTTTACGGTAATGAATATGAGAATTCCGCTCCAAGCATAAATGATGAAACGGGTGAAACTGTAAAGGAAAGCTTCATTGTAAGATAGCACATTTGACAAAATTGCCAAGGGGATGATTCCAAAAATAATTGGAGCTAATGCGTAGATCGTGCCGCGATAGATATCTTTGAACCAACCTTCCCCTTCGGAGAGCGTTGAGATCAGATAATTGGCCACGCCCCAAAGGATGAGCACGCCGACAACTTTCACAAGTTCCATGATCAAATTGACATTGGCAACTTCGACATGACTGAAAAGGAAAGAAGTTATGGCATATGACAAGATCACTAGGAAGAAGAGCAGGAAGTAGAGGAATGTGGCAGATCTTGTGGACACTGCATTTTCACGTTTGATTCTATAGATTGCATCCGCCGGATTTTTGATCATCCTTCCAAGGACCTTGACAGGAGCGTAGAAATGGGCAGAAGTCAATGTTTTTACCGGTATTTCAAGTGAATGAGCAAGCTTTCTCTTTAATCCTGTCAAAGCCAAGACAATGTTCAAACCTATAAGCGAAATTATTACGACAAGTATCGTTCCTGCGTTGTTCTGGAGCCACAGATTGCGGATTTCCCAGAATGACTCGCTGTAGCCGTTTCTGTCTTTGGCAAGCTCGTAATGTTCGAGGGCAAGATCATAATCGCCGGATTTCATGTAAATATCACCGAGAGCGGAATTGGCTATCGAGAAATTGCTGTTCTGTTTATGAAGTTGTTCCCAAATCACTTTACTTACTTCGAGTTTTCCTTGGAAGTAATAATCATTACCTTCGTTGATCTGACTCACAAATGCTGTTGGGTAGAATATTTGGACGTTGCTGTAGCCTTTATCGACCACATATAGATTACCAAGTTCGTCAACGGTTATTCCTGTAGGCTGACTGAACAATCCCAATAATTGATTGCCTGTATCCAGTCCGCCAAATCGGAATAAGAGTCTGCCATATTGGTCATACTGATGGATTTGACCTTGATCGTCAAGGACGAAAATGTTTTCGTATCCGTCAATATCTATGTCAACGAGCAAATCTTCGGGAGTATATCCGGCAGTCATTATAACAACTGACATCATATTGAATTTTTTGATTCCGTCATCAATGTTCGAGGTGATGGTATAGACCAACCCTTTATCGCTTATAGCTAGGTTTGTCGGTGCCGGTGGAAGGTTCTTCGCCAGTTCGTCAGTTATCGCTAAGAACCAGTCAGAAAAGCGCATGCGCCAGTCAAACCTAGTTTGATTGACGCCGAAATAACCTCTGAAGACACCGTTTCGATTCATTTGGATAATTCCATTTACACTACCTTCACCGGTGATGTAGACGTTACCGCCGGAGTCGACGACGACTTTTTCTGGTGTATATGGTGAATCTTCGCCAAACAATGGCTCTGTCGGTTTGTAGAACGTGTTCATGTGGTTGCCGTCGAAGTCAAACACGAGCAATTGTTTCAAGCCCTTGTCGGCTACGTAGATATCCATCTCATCCGTGACATAGATGCCCATCGGTTCGTTGAGAATCCCCGCTCCGATAGTTTTGACATATTCACCTCTGGTAGTGAACACGACAACATTCTTGCCACCGGTGTTCGCTACGAACACGTAATCATTTTGATAATGGATGTCCCTAGGAGCGTTGAGCAGGTAATTCTGGTTGAGGATTCCAACAGGAACATAAGCCGTGTCGGTCTCCACTAAACGGCGGTTAACACCCATAGTGTATGTTTTGTAGGGAACACCGCCCGACATCTCATCAGCAGCCACCGTCAGGCTGGAAATGGAAAAAGTCGAAGCGATTGTTAACAACATGAATACCAGGATAATCTTCTTCATCATTTGATACCTGAATGCGACATCGTGTCCATGACCTTGCTTTGCATGATGATGAACAGGATGAGATTTGGTAAGAAGATGATCAAAGATGACGCTGCTGCCATGCCTTGACCGGCGACGGTGTTTCCGGTCTGTGTCGTCAGGGTTGCCATATAGAAAGCCAAAGTCTTCTTGCTGTCGGTGTTGACATAGAGATTGGAAGTTTCAACGTTGTTCCAGATTGTTTGGAAAGCCAGGATGGCAACAGTCGCCAGTGCAGGTTTGATCAAAGGCAATATAACCTTCCAGTAGATATAAAGATCTGACGCGCCATCGATTCTGGCAGCTTCAATCAATTGATCGGGAACTTGATCGATGAATTGCTTGAGCAGGAACAATCCCACTGGTATTGCCAGAAGCGGAACGATGTGAGCGAAGAAACTATCCAAAAGTCCAACGTTTTGAATTACAAGATAACGCGGAACCATAACCGCGATTCCCACAAACATCAATGCTATCGTGTTGATCTCAAACAACAGCGATTTGAATTTGAATTTAAGCTTCGAAAGAGCAAAGGCGGCCATTGAACCTATCAACAATGATAGCAGAACCATTATCGCCGAAGCCAGAAGCGAGTTGAACAAGTATCTTGACATCGGGATCCCAGTCACGCTCGTGCGCTCGAATAGATTCCGGAAATTGATCAATGTCGGATTGATGACGAAGAAACGCGGTGGGAACGCAAACAATTCATCCAAAGGTTTGAAGGCGTGGAAGAATATGAAAATGATCGGCAATCCCATGAACAGGCAAATTGGTATCAAATAAAGATAGAACTTGATCTGTCCGGGATGAAAATAAGTCGGGTTCATCTTTCGCCCTTGGAATCTTCTCATTTGCTGTGCCTCCTCTCGCCAAAAAGCCTCCAAGACAAACGTGAGAAGAAATACACGATGACCAGGAGCACAACGCTGATTGCGGCTGCGTAGCCCATTTCAAAACGGATGAATCCGTAGTCTTCGATATGATTGACAATCAGTTGACCGGCATATTGGGGAGTAGGATTGGTTCCAGACAGCGCCACGCCGATGCCGCCTACGTTGAAAGTATTGACTATCGCCATGACTGCGCCAAACAGCATCTGTGGTTTCATCGAAGGAATCGTGATGTAGAAAATCTCTTGGAAGCGGCTTTTCATGCCATCGATATAAGCTGCTTCATAAAGCTCTTGATCGATGTTGAGAATTCCAGCAAGCATTGCTAGAAACCCTACGCCCATTGAACTCCAAAGTGAAACGATGATCATGATATTCATCAGATGTTCCGGTGACTGAAGCCACTGTATCGGTTCTTGGATCAAACTAAGATTAAGCAAGAAAGCATTTAGATAACCACTTTGATCACCGGCAAAAATGATTCGCCATAGTACTGCCATGGCAACTCCAGCTGTTAATGACGGAGAATATATGACTATCGCCATGATGGTTCTCGCTTTCGGGGTAACCTGTGAGAGCGACCAAGCGAGGAAGAAACCTAACATGTAGCCCCCAGGTCCGACAATCAATGCGAATTTGATTGTATTCGGTAGCACATAGGTCATGAATTCAGGATCGTTGGTCAACAACCTTATATAATTACTTAATGCTAGCCAACTCGGAAAATTGACCAAGTTGAAATATGTTAAGGATAGATACAACGCCGCTACTATGGGTATGATAATGAAAGTTATGAACAACAGAACATACGGAACGACGAAGAGCCATGAACGGGACTTGGATTTAGTCATCATTTTTCAACTCCTCGATCATGGCAATTGTAGCGATCGGGTAAGGCTTAATCATTTCACCGAAGTCGTCCACATAGCCGAATTCATTCAGTTTTCTTTCCAACTCGCGATTGATTATGACTAGCGATTCGTCAACCGCATCACGCGGGTTTTCTCCCGACATGACAATCTTATTCCAAATGTTAGACAGTTCTCGCTCGAGCATGTAGGTAGCGGGAGAGTTGGGTACATTTCGCAATGATTGCCACTGCTCAAGGAAAATATCTTTGTGCTCAGGATTCCAGGAATTCAAACGAAATGCTTCAAGGTTGGCTGAGTTCCACATATACTCGTTTCCGAGGGTTGTCGTAAGTCGTTGTTCGAAATCGACTTGATTTTCGGTTTCCATCCACCATTTGAGAAAGGCCCACGCTTCGTCTTTCTTATCGCTCGAGTCCAGGAGGATCATTCCGTGACCCGGGCCTGTGGTTTCGCGATTGATGGTGTTGTCGTCTCTTTCGATTCCGGGTATGAGCGCAATGTCCCACATGTTCTGAATCTCCGGAGCTGCGTAAGTAAGTTGAACATATACCCCAAAATCGCCAATTCCGATTGGCAATACACCGTAGCGGAATTGATGATAGAAGCTGCTGACTTGCATCGGAAGCGAATAAATCGTGAACAAATCGCTCATGAATTGGATTGCCTGCATGCCGTTTTCACGATCGATGGCAGCTTCCATGCCGTTTTCAGAATAGAGAAGGCTGTCAAACTGATAAAGGAAAGGAACAGTCGTGTCAACCGTTTTGTAACTGTTCTGGTACGCAAGCGGAATGAAGAAATTCATGCCAAAGCGTTGCAATTCGGGAAGAAGGTCTAAAACATCTTGCCAAGTTTCTGGCAAATCATCAGGCATTTCGAAACCCAACGACTGCAAGATATCCTTTCGATAAAACATTATGTTGAAGTTTTGTGTTTCCGGAAGCCCGTAGACTCCTTGATCATGAATGAAAGGTATGATCGCACCGTCTTGTTCGTAAATGGACAATACTGACTCAAAATCCTCAAATTCCCTGAGATC
>JAFGQT010000026.1 GCA_016935515.1 Bacilli bacterium | reverse complement strand
CTGACCCTGTTGATCTTGTTTTTCTTCAGCAGTTCAATTTTGTTTCTCGTTATGTCGTTGGGATTGGCTTCGATCGTGTACTCTTCAATCGCTTCAAGGTTCACAGCATCGCCGATGCCTTCAAGCAGTCTCTCAAGGTAGTCATCTTTCAAAGAACTCGGCGTTCCGCCGCCAATATATATTGTCTTCACATTGTCCAATCTTGATTTATGGAACTTAAGTTCCTCGAGTAGGACGTCGATGTAATCTGCTTGACTTTCTGGACTCGCGACCATTTTCGGGAAGTCACAGTAATGACAGATATTCTGACAAAACGGTATATGAATGTATAGACCTTTGATCACATTATCACCGATATTATGTTAACATAATTCTTAAGTAAAGTATACTGATATACCCAAAGAGACAAAAAAAGCCATCAAGGTTGATGGCTCAAAATTAGTTGTCGTTATCCAGAGAGAGCACAGACATGAAAGCTGCTTGCGGTATCTCGACCGATCCGACTGATTTCATCCGTTTTTTTCCTTGCTTCTGCTTTTCCAGAAGCTTCTTCTTTCGGGATACATCGCCGCCATAGCATTTTGCCAAGACATCCTTGCGCATGGCCTTGATATTGGTCCTAGCGATGACCTTGGAGCCAATTGCGGCCTGTACGGGTATTTCGAACAATTGCCGTGGAATCAGATCTTTGAGTCTTTGGCAAATTTTCAGTGATCGCTCATAGGCGAAATCCTGGTGAACGATGAGCGCTAGCGCATCGACCGGTTCGGAGTTGAGCAAGATATCGATCTTGACCAATTTGCTTTCGCGATAGCCGATGACTTCATAATCAAATGACGCATATCCTCTGGTGTTGGACTTCAAGCGGTTGAAGAAATCAAAGATGACTTCCGAGAGCGGCATTTCATAGATGATCTCAACGCGGGTATCGGAAACATATTGCATATCCTTGAAGACACCACGCTTATACTGGCAAAGCTCCATAATCTTGCCCACATGCTCGCTGGGAGAAATGATGATCGCCTTTACGTATGGCTCTTCAATGGCGCGAATCTTGCCTGCTGGGGGCATCAGAGCGGGATTATCGATCTCGACAGTGGTGTTGTCGGTAAGCAGGACCCTGTAATTAACTGATGGAGCCGTCGCGATGACGTTTTGGTTGAATTCGCGTTCGATGCGTTCTTGGAAAATCTCCATATGCAACAGACCGAGGAATCCGATTCTAAATCCAAAGCCGAGTGCTTCAGAACTTTCGGGCTCATAAATGATCGCCGCATCAGAGAGTCTGAGTTTCTCGATAGCGTCCTTAAGGTCGCCGTAATCATCAGCGTCGACCGGATAGATGCCAGAATAAACCATCGGTGTCAAACGGCGATATCCTGGCAACATCGATTTGGCTGGATTAAGATCACTGGTTATGGTGTCACCCACGTGCACTTTGTCGATATTCTTGATCGTAGCGCTCACCCAGCCAACGTCTCCAGGACCCATGTAATCACGAGGTTCCTCCTTGGGAGTGTAGACCCCAAGATCATTGACCTCGTACACAGCGTTGGTTGCCATCATGCGGATCTTGTCATTGCGTCTGATCATGCCATTGACTACTCTGACCAAAGGGATGACGCCTCTGTAGGTATCGTAATAGGAATCAAAAATCAATGCTTGGAGCGGCTCGTCAGGATCGCCTGGAGGCGAAGGAACTTTCTTGACGATTGCTTCAAGTATCTCGATGATGCCGATCCCTTCCTTTGCGGATGCAAGAATCGCTTCACTGGTGTCAAGCCCAATCACGTCTTCGATCTCATGTTTGACAGCTTCGGGATCGGCGCTAGGCAGATCAATCTTGTTGATGACGGGAATGATCTCTAGATTGTTGTCGAGTGCCAAATAAACGTTTGCCAGAGTTTGAGCCTCGATGCCCTGAGAGGCATCAACTACTAAGATTGCGCCTTCACAGGCCGCAAGGGAACGCGATACTTCATAGGTGAAATCAACGTGTCCCGGGGTGTCGATCAAATGAAAAACATATTCCTGTTTGTCTTTTGCCCGATATTTGAGCTCGACGGAGTTGAGTTTGATGGTTATGCCGCGTTCGCGTTCCAAATCCATGGAATCCAGCAGTTGGTTATGCATGTCACGCATCGAGACAGATTCCGTTATCTCGAGGATTCTGTCCGCCAAAGTTGACTTGCCGTGATCGATATGGGCGATGATTGAAAAATTGCGAATTGATTTTTGTCTTGTCCGGACATCATCATTATTTGCCATTTGCATAACCTCCTTCCATGCCTACCATTTTAGCCGATTTTGAAGTTGTAATCAATCTGTTGTTTCATTCAAGTCGCGAATGACCTTGGCCGGATTCCCGGCAATGATGTGATTGTCGCTGAAACTCTTCGTCACGACGCTTCCGGATCCCACGACAACGTTGTTACCAAGTGTAACTCCGGGATTGATCGTCACGTTAGCTCCTATCCAGCAATCATTGCCGATGGTGATTGGCGAGGCCATCTCCACACCACTGACACGAGAATCACGATCCAAGGGGTGAAGTGCAGTCAAAATATTGACATTCGGACCGATTAGGCAGTTGTCTCCGATATGGACCGGAGCTGGATCTAAAATCACAAGGTTAAAATTGGCGTAAAAATCGTCCCCTACAGTTATGTTATACCCGTAGTCGCAGTGAAAGCCATGCTCGACTTTCGGATTCTTTCCGGCATAGCCGAAAAGATCCCTGATCAAGTGTTCCTTGATGCGCGAATCAAGACTAGCGATCCGATTCAAATGTTCCGTCAATTTCCGGGCATGAACCCTTGCTTTTTTGAGTTCTGGGTCGCCGGCATTGTAAGGTTTGCCTGCCAACATCTTTGCTTTTTCTGTCATGATCATTTCCTCCATTTTAGAAAAAAAAGCATATGTTTCGAATATGCTTTTTTTATATCAGACCATTTGTAAGCCATGTTCTGTGCTCCAGAGGAGTGGCAATCATTTATCTCCGGGAATATCCCGTCAGCCGGTTCGGTTGAATTTCCTTTCCAGCCGTGCCCCTACCAAAATTTGGGTTTCTAGCTTGTGGGGTTTACCGCGTTTCACCTGTACCTGTTCGGAACAGTTCGTCACTGTGGCACTTTACGGCTACTTCGGCCTTTTACTTCCGTTTCGCCGCCGTCGCCCGAAGGCGCCTGAACTTATTGGTTCGTTCAGCACAATCACTACAGGCATCTCAGCCTGTGCTAGCATGGACTTTCCTAACACTCGCGTGCTCGATTGCCCGATGGTCTGACACAATCATTATATCATATTATTATTTGTTAAGGGAATCAAGAACGGCTTTTCGAGACAGGTCGACGCGGCCCTTGTCATCGACGCCGATGACTTTGACTGTGATGATGTCTCCGAGTTTGACGATGTCCTCGACATTTTGAACTCTTTCTTTGGCAAGTTTGGAAATGTGAACCAAACCTTCCTGACCGGGCCACAATTCAACGAAGCAGCCGAATTTCTCGACGCGTGTAACTTTGCCTTGGTAGATTTCACCGACTTGTACTTCGCGGATGATCTCTTCGATGAGTTTGATTGCCTTGTCGATGAAATAGGAGTCCTGATGCATGATGATGACGCGTCCGTCTTGCTCGATATCGATCTTGACGTCATTGCATTGTTCGATGATCGAACTGATCGTCTTCCCACCGCCGCCGATGACTTCGCGAATCTTGTCGACCGGAACGGTTATCATTTTGACCTTTGGCGCATACTTGGAAAGTTCTTCACGTGGTTCGGCTATTACCTTGTCCATGACATCCAAGATCTCATACCTGGCTTTTTTGGCCTGGGCAAGCGCTTCCTGGAAGATTTCTCTTGTGATACCAGAAATCTTGATGTCCATCTGCAAGGAACAGATGCCCTTGCGGGTTCCGGAAACTTTGAAATCCATGTCTCCGAAGTGGTCTTCCAATCCTTGGATATCGGTAAGAATGGTATAGTTGTCACCT
>JAFGQT010000025.1 GCA_016935515.1 Bacilli bacterium | reverse complement strand
TCGGTCTTGCTGAGGACATCTTGGCTGAGATAACCGATCCGAGCCTGCCTGGAAATAAAAATTTCCCCAGAATCTGGGGAAACCTCGCTTAAAATGATTTTGAACAGAGTCGACTTGCCAACCCCGTTTCTTCCGATCAAGGCAACTTTGTCGTTGTCGTTGATTTCGAATGAAACATGTTCAAAAAGCAGTGTGCCACCAAATGTCTTTTTTATGTTATTTAGTCTAATGAGATTCATCCGCTCACACCCCTTGACAGACATTATTTGGCACCTTGTAGCCACGTCCTGCAAAACAATTGTAGCATTGCTGAATCGATAATACAACAAAAAAATTAATCAGTTTATTGGTACAAAAGATCGGAAAAGAAAGAAAGTATCGCAAAAATCGTGAAATATAGGCCGATAAGCATCAGCAACACGCCGATGATTCTCGCGAAAACAATCTCCTGTTTTCGCGGTTTTGCAATCTGTTTATATTTGTGTTTTTGGATACCTTGGATCACCTGGGTGCTGCGGAACAAGAAACGGATTCCAATAAATACAAATACCAACCCGATGCAGACTCCCAAAATCTTCATGAAAAAATCGCCCATTTAAAAAACCCCTTGCATTCTTTACTTGATGTCTTCGACGATTGCGTCTAGACCTTTGTCAAGCAAGTAAGGATTTTCCATCAGCTTGACAAACTCCCTAAGCGACAGGCTGTTATAAAGTCCGTCACAGATCCTTTCGTCGATCACGATGCCGGCGCGCATGATTTTCTCAGAACCGATTTTCTCGGTCTCAGAATCAACGACGACCGGAACATATCGTTCCTTGCCCATCGAAACAAAGACTGAAGTCGTCCCGAAATTATAGATATGGTGATAGACAAAGTCCATTTTTATCGATTTCATGTTCGTGAGAAACAAAGACGTGTGGAATGGACTGACATCAATGATCGCTTTTGGCAACATGCCATGCTTATCAAGCCATTTGAGGAATCCTACTGACACCTTGATCAAGAAATTCGGGACCCTTGTCAGTATCTTAGCCGTCTTATCAGTGTCATTGTAAGCACTCTTGGAGGAATTGGCAATGATCTCCTTGTCCATTATTTCCTTGATCTCGTAGATGTTTTCTTTGCCAGTATATGTCAATTTGATCGTCGTTTCCTCATCTTGATCGGTGAGTTGCTTCTTGACTGCTATCGATACCTGGATATTGTTGCGTTTGAAGATCCTTCCGTTCATGATGAACCGGTTCAATCTCGGTCTTAAGGCAAAAACGCGAACCATTGCCGCAACCAAAATATCCATATACGTGAAACGTATTTTCTCATTGTGGCGTTTGTCAAAGATATATTCATCCATCGCTCGACATCTGACGTCATATTGAGCCATCACTTGCGAGTCGCTTCTTTCCACCATTATATGGGGCGTCATCTTCATGAACGGGTCAATTGTTTTTATCCTTTTTCCGTCGCTTCTAAATCCAAACATTGTCTGCCTCCGAAATCTCAAATTATAATGATTTTATCACAAAAAGTGGCGGTTTACAACAAAAACCGGACTTTTGACCTCCAAGCTGAATTATCTTGTCTTTTGGATGCCCCTTTGATATAATTTAAGAGTATAAATTGCAAAATTGGGGTGGCTTATGAATATCAAAAGATTCACGCACGCGATCATACCTTTCGGGGTTGTGGTATTGATGTTGTTAATAACTTATTGGGGCAATCAATTGTACTTCGAAGCCACAGGCATCGTCGGCGCGGACCTTTCAGTCGTATTTTTGAAGTTCAATCAATGGGTTCCTTTCTGGCCGATAACCGTTTATCCCTATATCTTGTCCTATCCATTCTGGGCTTTTAGCTTCTTCTACTTTGGCTACAGATCCAAGCGAAACATGTACATCATTTTGATGCTGATACTTGTGACCTTCACGATTTGCGGTCTCTTCTATTTCTTTTGGCAAACCGATGTCCAAGCATGGCGTGAAACTTCAGGACTGTTCGGCAGGACCGATCTCAACTTCACCGAATCGATCGTCATGTGGATCTACAATGCAGCTGGGCCGCGCAACGCCAATCCTTCGATGCACGTGCTCATGAGTTGGCTTTGCATCATCGGCGTCAGACTTGACAAAAAAATGCCGAGGCTAGCCAAAATCATCATCTGGACCTTAACCATCTCCATTTGCGTTTCGACTCAGACAATGAAACAGCACTACATCATCGATTTGATTTCTGCCATCATCATCGTTGAAGCTGCCTACTGGTTGCTTAAGGATTGGAAGGCAATCATCGGATTAGAAAGATTCTTCACGAAGATCAACCAGAAGCTGCATTTGGATTGGGACGACAGTCAAACACAATAAGACAAAATCAATCAAAAAGCCTGCATTCTCTTGCAGGCTTTTTTTTACGCTTCAATTCTCAAAGTCAGAAGTTCGTCGTTGAACCGACGTTCGATCAACTCGATATCGTATCCTTGTCCAGTCCGTTTCAGATGACAATCAGGATTTTGCGGTATCAATGTTTTGCTGGTCGCAATGGAACACTTAAGTCCCGGACCCGACAATTTGAATGTCAAGTGATCATCGTTGAAATCAATGATTTCACTATCTGTGCGTAAGATTTTCAAATCGGGGAGCAAACTGACATTGAATGGCAACATCTTTGCTGAGTTTGCCTCAAGGTAAATCGACAGTGGCTGTTCATCTTCATTGAAAATGGTGAATTCCTTGGCGAAATCGTCCAGATTGATCACATGGATGTATCCCGATTTATCGCTCGCTTCTGTTTTCGCCAATACAATGCCATGATATGTTTCATAATCATGACGGATGCGCCGTCTGATGTGGAAACTTGCCATGAACTTATCAACTAAATCAAGATCTGCACGATACGGACAACTGACGATGAATGCATCGACTCCCGATCTCTTGATTTTGAATCCACAGGCTTCGCCGGAATCATACATTCTGAACATGATCGCTTTCGGATCATCATAAATATAAGTGTGATTGAATCCGCGGTGCAGTTCTTTTCTGCCCAGAGCAAAGTTATCCGCCATAATAGACATCGATTGCTTGTGTCTTGCGTCTTCCCATCTGGTCAAAGGTTTCAATCCCAGATGATCCATAAGCAGTGTGCATCGTTCTCCTTCAAGATCATATTGCGGAACTTCGCCACTCAGCAACAATCGTCCCCCAGAAATCAGGAAATTGACGATTTTCGCTTGGATGTCTGCGTTCATGTATCTGGCAGAATCTAGCAACAACACTTTGTTTGTGGGGATGGGATCGTCTTGAATATTGATTGCGGTATAAATGTAGTTTCTCAACAATAAGGCCTTGAGAAATGTATCCCACATTGATGTCCTGCACCGTTCAAGGTTCTTGTGGATCGCAGGATCCAAATCAGGATAATGATATTCGGTCATAAAATAATCCGGAATGAATCCATCTACCAGATCATCGGTAACAAGACTTTGAACCGCTAACTGCTTCTCATGGGTTCGCATCAGCCTTATCGTAGCTGCCATACGGTCGAACGTATAACTCTTGATCCCATTCGGCGATATCGGTGCCGCAAACCCATGTTCCTCACCGGTGTTTGCGATCCGATCATTGCTGTCGCGATGCTTGTCGGTGAAACGGTAATTCGTTCCTCCTACAAATGAATAGTAATTCAACAGCCTATTGCCATGCATGACAAACATCCTTGTCATGAAATCACTTCTGCTCGTCGGATACCTATTTCCAAAGGAGTTACCATAGTCTCCATCTCCGGCGCTAAATTCCATAGACGTCAAAGGCTGCCATGAGGCATTTGTCGCATCCGTAAGAACGTTGGCCATAAAAACGTCGGTGAACTGAGGTACATCGACGGCATGAAGATAGACATCGCTGCCAGAAATCACTCCCGGTTTATCCCGATAACTTTGGTATAACTGCGATATGCCGATTGGATATTTCAAACTCCTTCCAGCGCTGCATCCATGGATGTTAACGATGTAAGGCACTGAATCCAGTCCATATTTTTGTGCCATAGAAATCAAAATGTCGATATAACTGGAATACCTTTCTCGGCTGTAGTATCCGAGGTCAAAATGGAGTC
>JAFGQT010000024.1 GCA_016935515.1 Bacilli bacterium | reverse complement strand
TGAACTGGACCGGAGGAAGTCATCGAGATGAACGGCAGAGATATTTGCGATGCTGTGATCGAGCTGATTTCCTTCTTGGCTTTTTCGGATGCGTCGCGGAGTCTTTGCAAGGCCATCTTGTCCTTGTTTAGATCGACGCTGGTTTCCTTGCGGAATTCTTCCACAAGCCATTCGACGATTCTTTGGTCGAAGTCGTCGCCACCAAGATGGTTGTCGCCACTGGTCGAGATGACTTCGAAGGTGCCGTCGGAAAGTTCGAGGATCGAAACGTCGAAGGTGCCACCGCCAAGGTCATAGACTAGAACTGTCTGTTCTTTGTCTTTCTTGTCGATACCGTAGGCAAGCGCAGCTGCCGTCGGTTCGTTGATGATCCGTTTTACTTCCAAACCGGCGATCTTGCCTGCGTCTTTGGTCGCTTGACGTTGGGCATCGTTGAAGTATGCTGGAACGGTGATGACCGCTTCCTTGACTTTCTCGCCCAAATAGGCTTCAGCCGACTCTTTCAGATTTCTCAAGATCATCGCTGAAATCTCTTGTGGTGTATAGCTCTTGTTGTTGACGGAGACTTTCTGAGTCGTTCCCATTTTCCGTTTGATTGAATAAACGGTATTTGGGTTAGTGATCACCTGACGTTTAGCGACTTCACCGACCTGAATCTCATCATCTTTGAAAGCAACTACGGACGGGGTCGTCCGGTTTCCATCGAGATTGGGAATTACTTTTGCTTCTTTTCCTTCCATGACCGCAACACATGAATTGGTTGTGCCGAGGTCGATACCGATAACTTTCATAAAATCATCCCTCCTGTTTAAGCGACATTGCTGTCGATATTTTCATTTTGTGGTTCTGTTTCTGGTTCTGCTTTGGTTTCTTCTTCCGGCTTGACGTTGATTATGACCAGCGCTGCCCGTAATAATCTGTCTTTGAACATGTAACCTTTCTTGACGACTTCAAGGATCGTATCAAGCGGTTTATCAGATTCATAGCGGTGGTCGAATGCATGCTCGACGGTTGGATCGAATTTCTTACCAACCGGAGTATCGATGACTTTGACGCCTTCTGATTCTAGCGATTGGTAAAGCATGTCTTTGATCATTTTGAAGCCGATCAGGAAGTTCTGGAGATTCTTATCTTCCGTTTTTACTCCTAGTGCCTGATCAAACACTTCCAACTGGTCGATCAGCTTGTCAGCGATCGGCATTGAAGCGTATTTGCGTTCCCGCTTGGTTTCTTCGGAAGTGCGCTTTTTCAAGTTTTCCATTTCCGCAAGCGTGCGCAGATACTTATCTTTGATGTCCTTGAGTTCTGTTTCAATCAATTCGAGCTTGTCTTCGATGCTCGGTTTCTTCTTTTCTTTTTTCTTATGGGGTTCAGCGGACTTGGCTGAGGCAGCGGATTCTTTCGTTTCAGATTCCGGTGTTGCCTTCAAGTCTTTTTCGTCTTCACTCATGATTAATGCTTATTCCTCCTCGTATAGTTTGGCAATGTGATTGGCGATGTATTTCATCAACGGAATGACCCTGCGATAATCCATTCGCGTTGGTCCGACTACGGATATGGTGCCCCTTTCGCCATCGCCCATTTCGTAGGACGAGGATACCACTGTGCAGTCATGCATTGATGTAACTTGATTTTCCGTACCGATCTTGACCGACACGCCATCGCTGCTAGTCTCGACGATCTTGAATATCTCGTTGTTCTCGATCGTGTGGATGAATTCGCGCAGTTTGTGGATGTCGTTGAACTCAGGTTGGTACAGCATGTTCGATTGCCCGGTAAGATAGTAACGTGTCTGGGCAAACTTGGAAAAGGCATCAATGAAGGAATCGACTATCGTTTCGCGATACTTCATCAGTTCTTTGATCCGGCTATGCTGGATCTCATAATGCAGCTTTTCCGACACTTTGGAAATCGGAGTATCCATCAGCATCTCATTGAGTAACTCAATGACTTTGACGAGTTCCGCCATCTCCATTTCTTCTGAAATCGTGATTTGCTTGCTTTCGACATAACCAAAGTTGGTGATGACGAGGATCAATGCTTGGGTTTCCCTAAGCGGAATCAACTGGACTTTCTTGACTCGGGAATGATAAGCGTTCGGTCCAAGCGAGATCGCAGTGCAATTGGTGGCTTGCGACAAAAGGTTGATTGCTTCTTTGATGACTTCATCGCGTTCGAGGTCTTTTTGTTCGAAAATCTTCTCGAACTCGAAATAACCGTTGGTTTCCTCATCAATGTTCTTGAGGATCGTTTCAATGTAATAACGATAACCTTTTTCCGAAGGGATGCGTCCACTGGACGTATGGGTCTTTTCAAGATAACCCAATTCCTCAAGATCGCTCATCTCGTTACGGATCGTCGCGGAAGAGACGTCCATGATATTCGAAAGGCTGCGTGAACCGACAGGTTCCGCAGTCTTGACATATTCATCGACGATGAGTTTCAGGATTAGTTCCTGGCGTTCTGTCAACATGAATCCACCTCATTTAGCACTCTTAAGGTTCGAATGCTAACAATATTATACTAATTAGTATTAGCAATGTCAAGTATTGAGTGCTAATATTTTGTGTGTTGAATTTGCATCAAATTAAACGCCGTTTTTAGCATTTCCCAGATTGCATTTTTCCGATTAAAGCATATAATTCTAGATGATGAATTTAGATAAAGGTCGGATCGGTTGAAACTACTGCGTTTTTTTACCAAGGATATCGTGTTTGTGGTCGCATTTTTGTTGGCGCTAGGCTCGCTTTTTTTCGTCAAACCTTCACTTGAACATCTTGAGGCAATCAATTATGAAGTTTTGATCATCATGTTCTCTTTGATGATTTCTGTCGCCGGCATCAGCGAAGCCAACTTTTTCTCAAAAGTTGCGATTTTCCTGACTTCAAAATTTTTTACACTCCGTTGGATCGGTCTAGTCATCGTATTGTCAACGTTCTTGCTGGGAATGTGGATCACGAACGACGCCGTATTGTTGACGCTCGTGCCGTTCACGATTTACGTGATGCGTCAGATCAAAGAGGAAAGGTATGCTCTGACAATCGTGATCATGCAGACGTTCGCCGCAAACATGGGCAGCGCCTTGACGCCGATGGGCGATCCGCAAAACATATATCTTTACCATTTCTATGATCTTGGCTTCGGCGAGTTCATCATGGCGACTTTGCCGATAACGCTCAGCGCTTTGATATTGATCATCGGCGCTACTTGGCTGATGCTTCCCAACACTTTTGTCCATCCGATCATGGTTTCACCGCGGCTCGACAAGAAAAAGCTGCTGCTCGAACTGCTTGTCTTCACAAGCGTTTTATTGTTGATATTGAGAGTAGTCTATCCGCTCTACGTTCTAGGTTTTGCTTTTGTGATCAATCTTCTCATCTATCCGCATCTTTTCCGTAAAGTCGATTATCTGTTGTTGCTGACTTTCGTTTCCTTTTTCGTTCTCACTTACAATTTGGCAAATTGGAATCTCATTCAAGACTTCGCCTCCGGATTCCTTGATTCCAACCTGTCGGTCTATCTTGCCGGTTTGGGTTTTTCCCAAGTCATGAGCAATGTTCCTGCAGCTGTCTTGCTGGCTACGTTCACTGACAAAACCTACTGGGTCTATCTTTTGCAAGGTGTCAATGTCGGCGCGATGGGCTCAGTCATCGGCTCGCTCGCTAGTTTGATCACATTCAAGTTCGTCATCCGAGAATTTTCCAGCGAGAAGAAAACGTATTTACTTACCTATACCGCCTTGAGCTTCATTTTCATTGTTATTATATCAGCGGTACTTTTCATCATCTTCCATTAAGAAAGGCTGTCGTTGATTTCGACAGCCTTTGTATTTGATAAACTTATTCTTCCTTGCGGAAGGCCTCCACAACTTTTTTTGCTAGCTG
>JAFGQT010000023.1 GCA_016935515.1 Bacilli bacterium | reverse complement strand
GTATTTCCCGATCAACTGGAAGATCGAAAACTTGTCCGAGCCGGAATGAATGCTAAGTTTATATCCGAAATGTCTTGCGATTGCCGCGTGGATCTCAAGTTCCTTCTCAAACGCCGCAATGTCACCGATATAGTCTATTCCCTTTTGAAATTCCCCGATGAATCTTGGGGCGAGAGTATCGATATTGACATTTCTGATTTTTAACTCATTCGCCACAAAATAATGTTGCAATACCGTCGTCGGCGTTGAAGTCTCGTCAATCGAAATTTCAAAGTTCGCCTCTGATTTTCCGTTGTCAAAATATTTTTCATACATTGAAGCCGCAAATTCAATGGCTTTTTGGTAGATGAAAACGCATTGTTTCATATCCGCTTCTGTAAAACTGATCGTGTGCCCTTCAACGGTGAACTCTTGACCAAGATATCTTTTGGTCATTTCTTCGTTGATTTCAACTTTTTCAACGAGAGATACATTTTTCTCGATTGTTACGTCCTTGATATGTTCGCTGCAATCAAGCGTAATCATCGTGAACCCCGTTTTTAAGGCATATTCGATTTCCTCGGGCTTTTTGAGATGATCTCCATCAGCCCCAAAACCGCGCTTGAATCCCTCCCGGAAAACCGAAAATGACGCGGCGTCAAGCACGTCTTCATAAGTCCTGCCCGTAAGGTTGAGCTCGCGAATGGATTGTTGAGCAAAAACCGGGTAGGCATCATATTTCTCAAAAGCTTTGATATGCCCCGGGGTTGCTATTCCCAACCTGTCTCCGACACCAAAACTGCGATCCATTGACAACACCGGCTTGGGAGCGGTAAAAGGAACCAAACTCCTTAATGCATCGGCATTTTTGTGATTCAATGGTGCGACGATAAAACGAGATTGTTTACACTCTTTGATCGTTCCTTCAAAATCATCCGCGTGGCTGCCGGTAACCACAAGATAGTCAGCTGCTTCTTCCCTGATCATGAAAAGCCATGATTCATCCAGCTGATTGATTGATAACGGATATACTTTATATTTAGGAGCTTTTTTTGTATTTGGCAAAGTCTTGACAAAACCGCACAAGTTTCGCATTTCTTATGACCTCCCATCACCGTCTATTATTATAGACTTCGTTTATAAAATCGGTTACAAACAAAGTTTAGCAGAAAATATAAAAAATAACAAGTCTACATTATCAAAGTAAATGCACATTTTGCAGTTTATCGATTCCTAAGCGATAGTTCGTTGACATTGAATGAATTATGAGTCATGAATCACTCTCAAATCGCATTGGAATTCTCGGTCTTCTGGGCAACATATTCAATAATGTGATATAATTTCATTGTACACATATGGTTTTGGAGGACGCATGATGAAGAAATCAAGAATCGATCGCCAACAAGATTTTTTTCTATTCATATTGAGACCGCTCGTCTATTTGTGGATGTGGCTCGACGCAAAAAGGCAAGTCAAGAAAGGCAAGGACGTCGACTTTCGCCGCAAAGAACCTTTTGTCATGCTTGCGAATCACACTTTCCTTTTTGATGTCGTTCATGTCCCGCTAAGGTTTCGTATCGTCCCTTTTATTATCGGGTCGCAAACTTTGTTCACCAAGCAACCTTCAAAATTCCTTGTGACGCAATTTGCCCATGTGATTCCCAAGTCAAAGGGAAAAAGCGACATACAGACAATTCTAAACATTTTCAATTCAGTGAAAAAAGGTTACCCTATCCTGATATTCCCCGAAGGTGATACGACTTTCTACGGTGAAACTGGATACATTGAAGAAGCCACGATGAAGCTTGTCAAGAAACTCAAGCTTGACGTGATAACTTGCAACGTCAAGGGCGGCTACTTGTCAAAACCCAGATGGGCTACGGGTAAGCGTCACAACCGAAAAGTACAGCTGAATTACAAATTGCAGATAACCAAAGAACAACTTAAAGATTTGTCCCCAGAACAAATCGGCAACATTGTTAACAAGGCTTTGTATAACAATGATTATGATTATCAACGTCAAGTCATGGTTTCACACCCTGGTAAACACCTTGCGGAAGGCATTGAAAATATTATTTACGTCTGTCCGCATTGCGAAAGCATCAATACGATCAGGCCATCTGGAAACGAGATTGTCTGCACTCATTGTGACAAAACAGGATACGTCGATAAATTCGGATTCATCCACGGCTTCAAGTATGACAATCTGATTGATTGGGACAATTATCAGAAAAATTTCAGTGAAAAACTTCGACAGACCGATATAGAAAGCGAAGGTCTGATGACATATTTGAACATGGAAGATGATTCGCAGATTCCTGTAGGCAGAGTAAAACTCGCCTACAGCAATCAGATACTGAGAATCTCGGGAGCTCACGATGAGTCAATTCCGATTGGCAAAATCACGAATGCTACCGTAACCTTGAGGCGGGATTTGGGATTCATCCATGATAATCGACATTTCATTATCAAGCTTGATCATTACAACGCTGCTTTCCTGAGGATACTTCAAAACAAATATTGATCTTCAGCAATAGACAAAGCCACCAAAATGGTGGCTTTATTTACAGCCGCTATTCGTTTTGCAAAGTCCTTGCAAGTTCATCGATTTTCTCCATCCACTCCGGAATATTGATGAATTGCGGGCATTTTTTCATGCAAGTCGCGCAAGCGGTACAGTTTTCTGCTCGTTTGCTTTCTTCCAAAACACGAAAATAGGAACTCATGAATGACATTTTGTTCTTGTTCAGCATGTACTGGTTGTAGATCGAGAAAACTCTTGGTATATCGACGCCGAAAGGACAGTCCATACAATAACGGCATCCTGTACAAGGAATCGTTCCAGAGGATAGATAAATTTTCAATGCTTCAGACAAAACGGCTTCTTCTTCCTGATTAAGCGGGGTAAAATTGGATAGTGTCGCAATATTATCTTTGACTTGTTCGAAGTTCGACATACCCGAAAGAACTGTCATCACACCAGTTTTTGAAGCTGCATACCGTATTGCCCAAGAAGCGATGCTCATCTCGGGATTGAAAGTCTGCAATACTTCATTCGCCGGTTCGGAAAGATTTGCCAAAGCACCGCCACGTACCGGTTCCATGATGATCACGGGTATATTCCTGTCAACAGCCAATTGATATGATTTTTTCGCGTTTTGGAGTTCCCAATCAAGATAGTTGATTTGTAGTTGAACAAAATCCCAAGGATGCGCGTCTAGGTGGCTCTCCAACAGCTCAACGCTGTCATGAAATGAAAATCCCAGATGATGGATCAATCCTTGCCGTTTGTATTCTTGCAAAAGCTCGATTATCCCGTATTCGATTGCGCGCCTATAATTCTCACGGTTCATGTTGTGGACAAGATAGAAGTCGAAATATGCAACCTGACATTTCTGCAATTGTTCCGCGAATATTTGTTTGGCTTGATCCTGATTTTCGATACTCCACATCGGCATTTTGGTTGCTAAATTGAAACTATCACGAGGATATCTTTTCAGCGCACTGCCGATAAAAGTCTCAGACATGCCTTTATGATAAGGATAAGCTGTATCGAAATACGTCACTCCATTCTTGATCGCATAATCGATCATCTCAAGCGCTTGTTCTTCATCGATTTCATCGTTATCACCGGGTTTCACTGGAAACCGCATGCACCCAAATCCAAGTAGTGAGATCTTCTTGTCAATACTGTCAAATTCTCGATAAAACATATGTCCTCCTATTCTGCGGCTTTCATCTTTGTAAACTGGTACAACGCAATGCCGACGGCTATCGGTAGATTAAGACTGTCAATGTCACTCAAGTGTTTGATGATCAATGGTGTTCCGTGACTCAAATACTCTGTTTCCAATCCAGTTGCTTCATTGCCAAACACCAGAGAGTAAGGTGTTTTTGGCACAATATCGGTCAATGAAGTTTTGGCTTGCAACATGAATGGATATACGTGGTGTTTGACGGAAAAGTCAAGGTATTCAGAGAAATCATCAAAATATGAGAAACGGATGTTAAAAACCGCTCCCATCGATGCTCTAATGGTCTTCGGATCAAACACGTCTCCTCCAGGCCGAATGATTGCTAGATCCGAACAACCAAACCCTAGCATTGTACGAATTATAGTTCCCATGTTTCCGGAATTACTTGGATTAACCAGCACAAGATGGTTGTTATTGGGCGCCAAGTCATTTTCATATTTGACAAATACTCCGATTGCGTAGCAGTTTTCTTTTTCAGACAAACGGTTGAAGACTTTGTCGTTTTCAATGAATTGGACGGAGAGTTCATTGCATTTTGTTTCCATCCATTGCCAAGTCTCGTTTCTATTCATCTCGGAATGGAAATATACCATTTTGACTTGTTCTGGCCTTTTCTTCAATAACTCTATGGTCAGAGTTATTCCCAAAGTGTAAGAGAAATGGTCTGATTTCTTATATCGATTCAACAATTCAATCAACTCCTTGATCTTCCCTTCGTTTTCATTATAACAAATTGATCTCTTTGAGACAATAAAACCGGGACATCCTCTAGCCAATCAGGCTTGAGGTCTAGATTTGTTAACTCTTGATCTCCATCTTATCGATGACCGAGTTGTATACGTCCATGAATCTTTCGGGATTTGCGAGCATTACTTTGCTTTGAGTCTCATCAATCCACTTACTCTATAGTCTTAACAATGCCACACAATCTTAGCCGGATTGCTTTCGCCATTCACTGATACATCAATCAATTTATCCAGCATTTTCTTGCATTCTTTAGCGGCTTCCTGTTCAAGCGATGCCCATTCTGCGTTAAAGCCAAGAGCATCATATGCAACCGCCAAAGCACCATATAATGGAAGTCCGATACAGTGTTTGGCGGAATGAATCGTCGAAGCTGCTTGACCAATCGCTCGAGCAGCAGCTTCGGCAGCCGGAGATCCAACCACACTTCTTGCGGCATCATGACACTCCAAAATCGATACTTTTGCCTGCGGAAATTTTATTTCCCCGCGCAGCCAGTCTCTGGCTGCGCTTATAGCGTTTGCCGGACGTTGGTCTGTTGGGAAATACTCATCCCAAATCGGTAAGATCCTACTTTTCGCATAGTCAATTGCCCAATTTGCGAGCGTTATTTTGCTTTGAGTCTCGATCTGCTTAACCAAATCTTGGATATAAAACGCATTCCAATCGTTCAACATTTTTCGATTTTTCATATTCGTGTTCTCCTAGCCAAAAGAGTTATCCGGAAGGACTAAATTCAAAAATTCTTTAATCCATAATATTATCAATTCCCATATAGAATTACAGAACGGACACTTAGATTCGTTTCAACACTCAGTT
>JAFGQT010000130.1 GCA_016935515.1 Bacilli bacterium | reverse complement strand
GTCAACATATCGGATTTAACAACCTCGACATTATTTATGTCTTTAAGGACTTCCTTGACCATTTCAAGCCTTTCATCATCGCTGAACATCGTATTTTTATTCGGATTGTATGAAACTGCGACGAAAAGTTTATCGAATAACTTTGCGCCTCTCGTGATAATGTCGATGTGTCCGTAAGTTATTGGATCGAAACTGCCGGGATAGTATCCTGTCTTCATAATGATTCCCCCTCATGATTATAGATAGTGAACTTTGCAATGCCGGAAATGACTTCGCGAATTTTTTCCAACTTGCCGACTTTATTCGGCAACAATGCAACCTTGTGCGTTTCGACAACAAGAGCTCCACCTGGCTTAAGAAGCATCTGCTCATCAATTAGATTCAAGATGAGATCAATGTCGGCGAAAGCATATGGAGGGTCCGCAATTATCAGATCAAACTGAATCTCGATTCTTCCTAAGTAGACTTTCCAGTCTTGATTGACGACTTGACACTGATCGTTGGCCCCCAGCATCGTCAAATTGCCTCTGATTGTCCTACAGGCATCAATAGAGCTGTCGACAAAAAAAGCACGATCCATCCCTCTGCTTACAGCCTCTATGCCAAGAGATCCACTTCCGGCAAATAGATCCAAAGCCGATCCGCCATGGAAATACTGTCCGAGAACATTGAACAGGGTCTCCTTGTTGCGGTCGGTCGTTGGTCGCGTCATCACGCGGTCGACTTCGGCCAATTTTCTACCTTTCCATTTTCCAGAAACGACTCTGAGCATCACAATCACCGTATTGATTTTATCATCGAAACGACGATAAATCAAGGAAGCAAGTAATAAAAGAAGGTCATCAAGACCTTCATTCGTACGTTATTCTGTCAACTTGTTCGCGATCCAGTCTTTGAACCAAGGCCGTAACGAGTTTGACGGCATTGTTGTAGTCATCCTCATGGATGATCGAAGTGTGTGAATGGATATATCTTGATGCGAGGCAAATGGCAATGCTTGGACATCCGCTTTTCGTCAGATGAATTTTCCCCGCATCGGTGCCGCCACGTTTCAGATAGGAAAGTTGGTATGGAATGTCGAGTTGTTTTGCGGTCGCTTCAACGAATTCTCGAAGTCCGACGTGTCCGACCATAGAACTATCGTAGATCATTAGGCATGGGCCCTTGCCAAGTTCAGTCTCCTTGGAACCACCAGGGTAGTCAGCCGCGATCGTCACATCTAGGGCAATGCCGATGTCAGGATTAACTTTGTAAGCAGCTGTTCCAGCACCTCGCAATCCGACCTCTTCTTGGACTGAGCCGACGCCATAGTATACATTTGGATGATCAAGTTTCTGCAAATTCTCCAGGACTTCCAATGCAAGTGCAACTCCGATACGATTGTCAAAGGCTTTCGCCAACAAGTATTTTGGATTAGCAAGCCTTGTGAATTCGATATAAGGGGTTACCATGTCTCCGGTTTGGATGCCAAGAGCTTCTGCTTCGGCCTTGGAAGCTACTCCCAAGTCAAGATACATGTCACCAAGATCGACCACTTTCTTCTTTTCGTCATCATCAAGAATATGCGGTGGCTTAGAGCCGACCACAGCGCGGACAACTGATCCTTTCTTCGTGGTAATGACAAACTGTTGGCTGAGTACGACGTGTCCCCACCATCCGCCAGCGGGAATGAATTTGATAAAGCCTTCCTTGGTTATTTCGGTAACGATGAAGCCAATCTCGTCCATATGCCCGACAACCATGATTCTTGGCCCTTCAACGAGGCCGTTCTTTCTCAAGATGACGGAACCCAGATTGTCATGTTCCACTTCAGCCATTCCCTTTGCGTGCTCTTCCATGAAAAGGCGCACTTGTTTCTCGTTAGCGGGAATCCCGTTAAGTTGTGTCAGTTTCTTCAATAGATCGCTCATATTTCCCTCCTAAGGCAATAAAAAAGCACTTGAACAGTTGGAAATCACTCGAGCAGACAAACATCTACCCTTAAGTGGGTGTCTCTTGTACTTCCTTTAGGATTCCTAACTGGTAGGCGTTCAACACCGGAAGGACCTTGACTCCCTTTCAATACTTTGAAGGTCGCGGGTGAGTGATTTCCAACCATTCAAGTACAATTTCATTATATATAATGAAACACATATTGTCAACCGGATGGCAAAAAAAAGACAGGCAATTAAGCCTGTCTCGAAATGCTAAGAACGTGGATTTTTAATATTTGCTTGTGCTGCAGCCAATCTGGCGATCGGAACTCGGAATGGTGAGCATGAAACATAGCTCAATCCGATCTTATGGCAGAATTCTACTGAATCAGGATCGCCGCCGTGTTCACCACAAATACCTAATTTGATGTCGGGTCGGACTTCTTTGCCCAACTTAACAGCCATATCCATAAGTTTGCCAACGCCCTTTTCGTCAACGTGTGCGAACGGGTCGTTTTCAAAAATCTTTTTCGTGTAGTAATCGCTGAGGAATTTGCCAGCGTCATCGCGGCTGAAACCAAATGTCATCTGAGTTAGATCATTGGTTCCAAAACTGAAGAACTCAGCTTCTTGAGCGATTTCATCAGCCAACAAAGCGGCTCTTGGGATCTCAATCATCGTTCCGACTAGATACTTTAGATCTACTCCGGCTTTCTTGATTACTTCGTCGGCCGTCTTGACGACAATGTCCTTGACGAACTTAAGTTCTTTGAGTTCGCCTACAAGCGGAATCATGATTTCTGGAATCACTTTTCCGCCACGCTTGTTGACGTCAATTGCAGCTTCGATAACTGCAGTAGTTTGCATGACTGCGATTTCCGGATAAGTGATTGAAAGCCTTACGCCACGATGGCCGAGCATTGGGTTCGTCTCATGCAAACTCTCAACTGTAGCTTTGAGTTCTTCATAACTCAAGTGCATTTCTTTGGCAAGTGCTTCGATATCTTCCGCTTCGGTAGGCAGGAATTCATGTAGTGGTGGATCCAAGTAACGGATAGTCACAGGATGACCTTGCATCGCTTCGTACAAGCCAATGAAATCTTTCTTTTGCATCGGCAATAACTTGGCAAGTGCATTTTGTCTTTCCTCAAGCGTTTTAGAAACAATCATTTCGCGCATTGCAGGGATCCTGTCAGCTTCGAAGAACATATGCTCAGTACGGCAGAGACCGATTCCTTCAGCGCCAAACTCATATGCGACTTTGGCATCACGTGGATTGTCTGCATTGGTTCTGACTTTCAACGATCTGTACTTGTCTGCCCATGCCATCAATTTGGCAAAGTCTCCAGAAACAGTAGCGTCGACGGTTTTTACTTGTTCGCCGTAGATCCTACCGGTTGAACCGTCAAGGGATATGAAATCTCCCTCGTGGTATTTCTTGCCAGAAACTTCAAAATATTTCTTCTCTTCGTATACTTTCACGGAACCAGCACCGGCTACGCAGCACGTACCCATGCCTCTGGCAACAACTGCGGCATGTGAAGTCATACCACCACGGCTGGTCAATACGCCTTTGGCAATTGCCATGCCTTCAATATCCTCAGGTGAAGTCTCTTGACGGACCAAAATCACCGGTTCGCCTTTCTTGGCGAGTTCTTGAGCTCTTTCAGCTGTAAAGACAGCTCTTCCAGTTGCAGCTCCTGGTGAAGCGTTTAGTCCAGTTGCGATTACAGTTGCATTCTTGAGCGACTCGATATCGAACTGTGGATGCAGAAGAGCGTCAAGTTGTTTGGGTTCAACCTTCAGCAATGCTTCCTTCTCGGTGAGCAAACCTTCCTCGACCAAGGAAATAGCAATTTTCAAAGCGGCTTGCGCGGTACGTTTGCCGTTTCGCGTCTGCAACATGTAGAGTTTGCCTTTTTCAATTGTGAATTCCATGTCTTGCATGTCACGGTAGTGTGCTTCAAGTTTGTTGGATATTTCCACAAACTGTTGATAGATTGCTGGATTATCTTTCTCCAATTCAGAAATCGGCTTTGGAGTCCTAATGCCGGCAACTACGTCTTCGCCTTGGGCGTTGAACAAATATTCGCCGTAAAGCTTCTTTTCGCCTGTAGAAGGGTCTCTAGTGAACGCAACGCCGGTACCGGAGTCATCGCCCATGTTACCGAAAACCATCGACTGGACATTGACTGCAGTTCCCCATTCGTAAGGAATATTGTTCAAACGTCTGTAAGTGTTGGCTCTGGGATTGTCCCAAGAACGGAAAACGGCTTTGACAGCGTCGATAAGTTGAGTTTTGGGATCTTGTGGGAATTCTTCGCCTTTGAGTTCAAGATATTTTTTCTTGTAACCAGCGACGATTTCTCTGAGGTCGTCAGCGTTGAGATCTGTGTCAAGTTCAACGTTTTTCTCCTCTTTTTTTGCTTCAAGGATGGCTTCGAAGTTGCTCTTGGGAATTTCCATGACAACATCAGAAAACATCTGAATGAAACGACGATATGAATCATAGGCGAATCTAGGGTTGCTAGTGAGCTTTGCGAGTCCTTCCACAGCTTGGTCGTTCAAACCAAGATTGAGTATCGTGTCCATCATGCCAGGCATCGAAGCTCTGGCTCCCGAACGTACGGATACTAAAAACGGATTTTTGGAATCGCCAAATTTCTTTCCGACTACCTTTTCCGTCTCAGTCAAGGCAGCATAGATCTGATTGATTATCTCGTCGCTGATGACTTTGCCATCGTCATAGTATTTTGTACATGCTTCGGTGGAAACGGTGAAACCTTGGGGCACAGGCATACCTAAATTTGTCATCTCTGCCAAGTTGGCACCTTTGCCGCCAAGCAGGTTGCGCATACTGGCATTGGCTTCTTTGAATAAATAAACGTATTTTTTCATATAATATCCTTTCTTAAGTTATTTTCATACCTATTGAATTATATCATTTTTCACATGATTTGACAAATGAATTGAGATGAAAACTCTTTCCTGAATCATCCAGCCATTTTCGCGAACAACTTAGGTGAATATTTATTGATCAAAAACATGAAAAAGGCGAATATCAGCAAATCGACGATTGCTACAAAAGCCATCGCGAGTTGCCAGGCAATCGCTTTATCCATGAAGTAGAAAATGACTCCATTCAAGGCAATCATGGCCATTCCTCCCAATATACCGACCATCGCTCCGACGCTCTGTTTCACGACTTCAGTGTCGCTCATGAACTCGAATTTTGGAAACTGCAAGTTGACAAAAGAATCGATTGCGGAAATCATTAGACTGAAAGTTGTTGCCAACAGCATCAAAACCAGAAAATCTACAAGGGAGAATTGAAAACTGATTGAGATCAAGACCAATGCAAAATATGCAAACGGTAGCCCAAGAAGGACATTGAATGTCAATTTAGCATTCATGATCTGTTGTGGCTTGATCGGCAAGCTCTTGATTATCCACAGGTTTTTGCCTTCAAGCGAAAGGCTGATCGCTGACGTATATACGGTTGCCAGACAGAAAAGGACCACGATTGCGACCACAATTTCGATGCTGACGGGAAGCCCTACGGTTTCCGACATGAAACTCATGATCTTGTTTTTGTAAACAAGACTCAAAATCCCGAGAATCAAAAGCAATAAAGGACCAAGGCCAGCATTAACAGCATAGATCGGAATGCTGAAAAACTTTCTTACCTCTTTGATAACAAGCGTCTCAAAAAGCGGTCTTGCTTGACTCTTTGCAGGCTTGGAATTCTTTCTCGTCACAATCGTGACGCCTTTTTGGTTTGTGGTCAAAGACAACGGTTGGATCAAAATCAAAAAAAGATAAAATGGGATTGCGCTAACCGCGATCAACATGATCAATGATATGACATCATGATTGTGTACTGCCTCGACAAACCACATCATCGGTATATATATTTCTCCAAGACCTTTGATGAACCCTTGTTGGTTCAACAAAGGATTTTGATCCTCGGAGAAATTCATCGACATGAAAAAAGCACTTACACCGATGAAAACAGCCAACATCAATATGATGTTGAGAATATTGCTTTTGCGAAAACGAGATGTCAATCTTGCAATCAACATTGACACCAACGAGAAAACGATTGTCGTAAGCAAAGGCAAGAACGGGAAAGCTATCAGGAAAAACAACAGTCCTACAAAGGAAAAACCGGAATGATAAAAGTACGCAAAACCGATAGGTAGGACAAAAACGATGATCCCGACGTAAATCATTATCAGCATCACGGTCGCCTTGGCAAAAAGCACTGTCCGATGTGGAATTGGCAGCGGTTCAAGGATTTCATAATCCTTGTAGCGGAACAGATACCCATTGGCTCTGAAAAGCACCATCATGATGCTGATGCTGAACACATACATAAAAAGATACATGAGCAGCATCTCGACCAAATTGGCTTGAGCGAGAACTTTTCCCAAATCAAAGAACATGTATCCGAAAGTGAATAAGAACGCGCCTAAGCTATATAGCAGCACCACAACAAGTAAGATCGCTTTACCTTTTGATTTTTTCAAATCGACTCCGAGAAGTCTGCGGAAGGAAAAATTCTCTTTCAGAAATATCCGCATCAGCTTGAAATACATCATGATTCTTTGATCAACTCCATGAACAAACTTTCCAGTGACTGATCCTTGACGATTGTTGGAGTATCTCCATTAGCGACGATCTTTCCTTGTTTGATGATTGCGACTTTATTGCAGAGTTTTTCTGCAACTTCAAGAACGTGAGTCGAGAAAAAGATAGCAGCACCCTTGTTACATAAGTCATGGAACAGCTCTTTGAGCAAAAAACTTGCTTTAGGATCCAAACCGACAAAAGGTTCATCCAGAAGCATCAATTTGGGCTCGTGGATCAACGCACCCATGATGACGATCTTCTGCTTCATTCCATGAGAATATGAGGAGATCGGATTGTTGAGAACGTCAGAAATCTCGAACATTGTGGCATACTTGTTGATCAACAGTTTACGTTTGTCGATATCGACAGCGAAGACATCAGCCATGAAGTCAAGATATTGCATCCCAGTCAAAGATTCATAGACGTTGGGATTGTCAGGAATGTAGGCAATCAATTTTTTCGCCTCAAGAGGATTGTGCTTGATTGAGTTGCCATCAATGAGGACTTCACCTGAATCAAAGTCGATTATGCCCGCTATTGACTTGAGCAATGTTGTTTTACCGGCACCGTTGTGGCCGATGAACCCGTAGATATCCCCTCCGGATATCTCAAGGTTGATGTTGTCGCAAGCTTTCTTGATACCGTCATAACTTTTGGAAAGACTAGTGATTTTCAGCATATGTAAATACCTCCTGATAATAGATTACTACAAATGTCTAACTATGTCAATAATCAAAAATAATCAAAAATAATAACATATAATATTGTGGTAATATGTGTTTCCAGATTCATCTTTTTGGATGAGGAAAAAATTCTTGCATTTTTGCGATTTCTTGATTATAATATAACACGCTAACGCTCCTATAGTTTAATGGCAAAACACAGCAATGGTAATGCTGAAATTCAAGTTCGATTCTTGGTAGGAGCACCATCGATTAAATAAAAAAGGGCAACCGCCCTTTTTTTGTTATCTTGATAGTTCATCTAAGTGTTGAACCGGACCTGATAATGTTGTCATCTGCTTCTTCCAGTTTCGCGGTTTGGAAAATTCTGCAGTTTCTGCCGATGACCATATTCTTCGGAACGACCAATCGTTTTCCTAATACGGTTATTCCTGATGCCAGCAGTTCTGGATTCTCTACGTTGGCTGTCATGTCGGTGCCAAAACCTACTAAAGCGTTGGCCTCGATGACGGTATTCTTGTCGATAATGCATCTGTCTACTATGGCGCCGGGTTTAACCTCAACGTTGTTTAGCAAAACAGAGTTAGTGACTTTCGCTAGCGGGTGGACGATAACTCCAGGTGACAACACGCTTCGCTCGACATGACCGGCCACTATCGACCCGTTTGACAAAAGTGCTTGCCGAATTGTCGCCTTGGAACCGATTTTGACAGCGGGAAGTTCTTCTGATTTTGTGAAAATCTTCCAATTCGGATCGTACATGTCTAACGGAATTTTGTCTACAGTCTCGATCAACTCAAGATTCGCGTTCAAATACGAATCGTAGGTTCCGACGTCTTTCCAATAATCATAGAAACGATAAGCATAGACGGGATGTTCTTCAATCATCGAAGGGATGATGTGCTTGCCAAAATCAAGATCTGGGATGTCATTGTGTCTGAGTTTTTCCAGCAAGACATCAGTGTTGAAAACATATATGCCCATTGAAGCGAGTTCCGAATTCGTTTTCTTTGGCTTCTCCTCAAATTTGAAGATGCGGTTGTTCTTGTCTGCTTCCAACATTCCAAAACGGAACGCTTCACTTGGGTCGATGACCTTGCAACCGACTGTAAGATCGGCTTTTGTCTCAATGTGCTGCTGAATCATCTTGCGGTAATCCATTTTGTAGATGTGATCTCCAGAAAGAATCAGAACATATTTGGCACGACTTTGTTCCAAGTAGTGGATATTCTTTCTGACCGCGTCTGCTGTGCCGTTGTACCAGTCACTGTGTGGCTGTAACAAGGTCACTTTCGAGTCCCTTCTGTCGAGATCCCATGGCTTGCCCGAACCAATGTGGTCATTAAGTGAGAACGGCAAGTATTGCGTAAGTATTGCAATATTGAAAATTCCAGAATTTGAGCAGTTTGAGAGCGTGAAATCGATGATTCGGTATTTTCCCGCAAACGGTACACTGGGTTTAACCCTGTTTTCGGAAAGAATGTCAAGTCTTGAGCCGCGTCCACCTGCGAGAATCAGTGCCAATACTTCCATTGTTCATCCTCCTGAAATGTTATTTTGACAAGCGCTTGTAGAGTTTCTTGTAAGTTTTAGCAGATTCACGCCAACTGTAATTAGCTTCCATTGCAGCTTTGACAAGGAGATCCCAAGCTTCTGGAACGTGATAGGTTGATATTGCATAACGAATGACATGCATCATATCATGGGCATTGAAATGCGTGAATGAGAAACCATTTCCGGTCTGATCATACTCGTTGAACGGTTGTACAGTGTCAACCAGTCCACCAGTTTCACGGACAATCGGTATCGAACCGTAACGCAATGCGATCAACTGACCCAAACCGCAAGGCTCGAATTTTGAAGGCATAAGAAACATATCGCTCGCCGCATAGATCAAATGTGCCAATTTGTTGTCATAGCCAATCTTGACTCGAACATGTTCTGGGAACCGTTTTTCAAGATCAAGAAAATAATCTACGTATTCGGTCTCTCCATCGCCAAGAACAACAAGATAGAAATCTTCAGATTCCAACATCTCGTCAAAAACGCGCTTGACCAAATCGAAGCCCTTCTGATTCACCAATCGTGAGACGATTCCAATCAGTGGTTTCTCCAAAGGATAATCCACTTGCATTTTTCTTGCAAGGGCAAGTTTGTTCTGCTGCTTACCTTCGCGGTAGTTTGAAAAGCTATAATTAGTCTCGATCAACTTGTCAGTTTGCGGATCGAACTCTTTGTAACTAATTCCGTTGGTAATACCGACGAGCGAGGTGAACCTATCTTGCAACAAGCGTTGCATACCATATCCATAGTAATCGGTAAGGATCTCCCTAGCGTAGGTTGTTGAAACCGTAGTGAGCATGTC
>JAFGQT010000005.1 GCA_016935515.1 Bacilli bacterium | reverse complement strand
CAGGAGTTCATTGATCATGGCTTTCGCATTCTGCATTTTTCCGACCTACTTTTCGATGTAACCGAGTCCCATGGTTCCCGGACCTGCATGGCAGCCAACTACTGGGGTAAGGGGAATCAATTTGACTTCGGATATTTCATCATGTTGTTCCAGTTCTTCTTGCATATCGAACAGATCCGCCATGTTGTTTGTATAAATCAACAAGGCTTCAACTTTCTTTCCGGCAATCTCGGCGTAGAATTTTTTGAGCATTGCTTCTCTTGCCTTGGCAGTGGTCCTGATTTTCTCGACCGTCACGACCTTGCCTTCTTTGGATACTTCAAGCAACGGCTTGAGTTTCAACAAGGTGCCGAAGAATCCGGCGGCATTTGAAAGCCTTCCGTTTTTCACCAAATATTTAAGCGTATCGACGGTTACATAGATATGGTTATGATCACGGATCCATTCCATACGTTCAAGGATCTCGGAAGCATTCTTCCCTTCGTCAGCCATCTTCTTTGCCGTCGCGGCCATAAAGGCTTCAACATACGACAATGACCTTGAATCGAACACATGGATCGGTGTGCTCTCCATCATCTTCGCAGCCAAGATCGCGTTCTGGTAAGTTCCGGATAGATGTTGGCTGATCGTGATGACGATAAGTTCGTCATATCCTGCCTCTACCATCTCTTGATACATCTCGTGGATCTTTCCGGTGCTCGTTTGGGCGGTCTTGATGTCGAGATCGGGATTTTTCGTGATCCGCGCGTAAAAATCGTCAGCGTTGATCTCGACGAAATCTTCATACTCCTCCGTCCCAATCAGCAACAGTGATCGGAAAATTCTGATTTCCTTGTCATGGACCAAGTAATCCATGCCTGAGTTGCCGCAAACGGCAACGCCAATTCTACTCATAAGTGCACTCCCTTTTAATTTTTATTTCAAATAGTTTGAATATCAAATCAAGTATAACACTGATGTTTCGGTTTAGCAAGAAAAAAAAGATGCCGCAGCATCTTATTTTTCAATATATGGGTTGGTATCGACTTCGGAAACGCCGATTTCGATCATCGGAAACTGTCCTTTCAATAAATTCATGACAGCTTCACAGAAGACCTTTTCCGCATGGTGACCGATGTCAATCAAGGCAAACCCCATCTGGATGACGTCCAAAGCGTTGTGGTAGCTGACATCCCCAGTAAGATAGACGTCGCAACCTTTTTTCTTGGCTTGATAAAGATGTTGTTGACCGGAGCCTCCGGAGATGCCGACGGTCGTGATCGTCTTGCCTTCACCGCCGATCAAACGCACATTATCGAGGCTGAGTTTATCTTTCACATGAACTATGAAAGCGTCGATGGACATCGGTTCAATGGTTCCAAAGCGTCCGATTCCTAATTCGTCATCAAGCAACTGAGGATCTTTCAATCCGAGTTTGGCGGCTAAGACGTCGTTCATCCCACCATCCGCAACATCAAAATTGGTGTGCATCGAATATAAGGCGATGTCATGCTTCACAAGTTCTTTGATCATCCAGCCTCTTGGAGTGTCGAATTGGACATTCGCGATCGGTTGGAAAATCAGAGGATGATGGCTGATGAGCATGTCAACTTTTGCATCTATTGCTTCGCGAATTACCGCCTTCGTGACATCAAGAGTGATCAACACGCGCTTCACCGGTTTGTTAAGCGAACCAACCTGAAGTCCGACATTGTCCCAATCGTAAGCCAATTGGCGCGGAAATTTGAGTTCCAGAAACTTAGTGATCTCAATCCTGTTCATTCAATCAGTCCTTTCAGTTTGGCGATGCGGGTGGTGATTTTATGCTTCTGAGAATCTTGTTTGGCGTTTTCAAGTGCATGGTCAAGTTTCCGGATCAACGTATCGATATAATTGACAAACTCCTTTGAACGCTCTTTGATGATCAAGGGTCCGAATTCTTTTTCAAGGTCGTCAAGCAGCATCGTCCCCGATTCGGCGACAATGATCTGATAGTGCTTGCGCTTGTCGATGACAAAGTCTTCCTCGACGATGCGAAACCCATTGTTCTCAAGCCAATCCCGCAAGTTCCTTGCTTCCGAGTTTGGTGATAGAACCAGACGCTTCCAATCACGTGACTTGGCATTATTCAATATTTCGGAGATCTGGATACCGCCCATTCCGAGGATGGAGACAACGTCGATTTTTTGGTCAATATTGCTGAAGCCGTCGGAAAGGATCGTGTCCACCTTATTTGCCAGTCCGGCTTCACGTATATTTTTTTTAGCGATAGTAAGAGGTTTTTCCTTGTTGTCGACGGCAATTGCCCTTTTGGCAAATCCCGCCTTAACAGCCATGATCGGCAAATAGGCATGATCGGTGCCGATGTCCGCCAGCAGATCTGCGCCTTTTAAATGTGCAAGCGCCGTTTCAAGCCGCTTCGACAGCGTGATCATTGTTTGCCGCTAGTAAAATCCTTGAGTTTCTTGCTGCGGGAAGGATGACGCAATTTGCGCAAGGCCTTGGCTTCGATCTGTCGTATGCGTTCCCGGGTGACACCGAATTCCTTACCGACTTCTTCCAATGTACGTGTGCGGCCGTCTAGAAGACCAAAACGCATCCTGAGAACTTTCTCTTCTCTATCCGTCAAGGTTTCTAAAACCGAATCAAGTTCCCGTTTCAACATTTCCTTTGAGGTGTACTCGTAAGGCGTTAGCGTGTCGGGATCAGGAATGAAATCGCCGAGTGAAGAGTCTTCTTCCTCGCCGACTGGCGACTCTAGTGATATCGGTTCTTGAGCTACTTTCTGGATGATTTGGACTTTGTCCACCGAGATCTTCATCTCGGCTGCGACTTCGTCCGGGTGCGGCTCTCTTTTGAGTTTCTGGGTCAATGTCCTTTGGGTGCGGACAAGTTTGTTTATGGTTTCGACCATGTGCACGGGAATTCGGATGGTTCTTGCCTGGTCCGCTATCGCTCTCGTGATCGCCTGACGGATCCACCATGTGGCATAAGTCGAAAACTTGAAACCTTTTGTGTGATCGAATTTATAAACGGCCTTCATCAGACCCATGTTGCCTTCCTGGATCAAATCAAGGAATTGCATGCCTCTGCCGACATAACGTTTGGCAATCGAAACAACGAGTCGCAAGTTGGCTTCGACCAATTTCTTTTCGCTGAATTCGCCACGTTTGAACAGTTCTTCGTAATCAGCGAGTTCTTCTGTAGAAATCGAATCCCCATTCTTGACTCTTTCTTCATATACTTCCTTGGCCCTGCGGGAGCGGCTGATCAAGGTCGCTAGTTCATATTCCTCGTCGCTGTTAAGAAGCTCTACGCGACCGATCTCCTTGAGGTACATCCGGACAGGATCGTCGACTTTGATCGATGCCGTGGAATCGAATTGCTTCTCGAGCATCAGTTCTTCTTCAATTTCCTTGGCGTAATCGAAATCGATCAATTCCTCCTCGGAGATATCTTCGTCGGAAAGTTCGTCAAGATCGATAAAATCGTCTTCTTCTTGTTCTTCAGCTTCAGGAGCTGCTGTTTCAGATTCGACTTCATCAGGAATTCCGTCTTCGAACTCCTCCAACTCTATCGCCTCATCAGGAAAAATACCTTCGGTTTCCAAATCGATCAGAATATCGTCGAAAAGTTTCGAGTTTTCATCGACTTTGGCGCGAATATCATCCATTTGTAGGAATCCTTGTTCTTCATGCAGTTTGATCAAGGCTTTGACTATTTGATTTTTGTCCATCTATACACTTTCTCCTTTGCGGCTTGTAAAGCCTTCCTGAGTTGTACTTCATCATTCTTGAGTTTGATCTTCATTGACTGATCATCCGGATCGAGCGCTTCGATCTCGGATTTGATCCTGTTTATATCACGATCGATTTTCCGGCATTTCAGCGTTTGGATACACTGCTCTAGTTCGATTTCAGTGAATTCATCGTGATCAAGCGTCAGCCTTTTTGTCACTTCCTGTTGCTTGTCGTCGGAAAACACGCTGATGACTCGGTTGCGAAGTGCCGCTTGATCGGTATTTTTCTCAAGTTCATCTATATTCACTTGGATCTCAAAATTGAGCCTGTCTTCAGTGAAGATGCTGAGCTCATCTTTGATCTTATTACGGAAATCGACATTCTCCAAATAGTAATTTAGGAGGATCAGTTCGGCCTTCTCATATGCGGTAGTGAACTTGTATCCGGTTTGACTTGTTTTGCGTTCCTGAAGCGATCGCGTGATCGCCTTCGTCAGTTGATAACTTTGAAAATCCGATCTGATCGTTTCGAAGTCGATTTTGATGTCCTGTCCGATCCGTCGCATGAACAAGTCACTGATCGTCGCCGAATTCTTTTGGATCAGAAAGTCGAACACTTTCAATTTGAAGGCTTCGATTTGTCTAGGTTTGGTCAAATCAATGTCCTTCTTCATGTACTCATACAAGAAATCATAGACGTCGATCGATTTCTGTGCCAGATAATCGCTGAACGCTTTTTGTCCCTTCTTGCGGACAAAATCATCCGGATCCATGCCCTCAGGCAACAAGATGATTTCGACTTCGATCGCTTCCGCCATCAATAGCTTGATCGCCTTTGCCATCGCTTCAAAGCCGGCATTGTCGCCGTCATAACACAAAAGGACTTTGTCGGTGTAACGCTTGATCAGGCGAGCCTGATTTTGCGTGAGTTGCGTACCCATCGAGCAGATGGCAGCTTTGACTCCGGATTTGACCGAAGCGATGACATCCATAAAACCTTCGTACAAAACTACTCGTTTATCACGGCGGATAAATGATTGGGCACGATCAAGATTGTACATGATTTCGCCTTTAGTAAAAATCTCGGTAAACGGCGAATTCACGTATTTAGGCTCATTTTCCTTATCCTCGTAGAGACGACTCGAGAAACCGACTACATGTCCAGATTCATCCTTGATCGGAAAGACGATTCGATCCCGAAACAGATCATAGTATCCACCGCTTTGGTTCTTGTTGATCAAACCGATGGTCAGAAGGTCAATCTCTTCATATTTGGTCTTGAGGTGTTGATACAAGGCGTCTCCATCGGCAGGCGCGTAACCGATTTCGAAATAGCGTATGGTATGTACGTCAAGCCCGCGCTGTTTGAGATACTCAAGTGCATTCTTGCCTTTTTCGAGGTTTGTCAAATGGAGTTGATAAAACTCCATCGCTTCTTGGTTGATGCGGAAGTAACGATCATGACTGACCCCGATTTCCGTGGATCCGACACGCTCGATTTCGATATGATACTTCTCGGCGAGAAACTCCAAGGCTTCAACATAGGATATATTTTTGAACTTCTGGATGAAATTGATAGAGTCACCTTTTTCTCCGCAGCCGAAGCAATGGAAGGATCCGCGCTCCTTGGAAACGAAAAAAGAGGGCGTTTTTTCGTTATGGAAAGGACAGAGTCCTTTGTAGTTCTTACCCGACGGCTGCAACGCCACGTATTCGCCGACGACGTCAAGAATATCAGCCGCACTCTTGATTTCTTCAATCGTTTTCTGGCTGATTCTTGCCATAACTTCACCTACTTCTGTCCGAATTATAAATCTAACTTGCTCTGCAAATATTGGTTGAGTTCTCCGATTGGTACGCGAACTTGTTCCATCGTGTCGCGATCCCTTACGGTAACCGTATCGTCTTCCGTGGTCTGGTTGTCGATCGTCACGCAATATGGCGTGCCGATCGCATCTTGACGTCGATAGCGTCTGCCGATGTTACCGGTGTCGTCATAAACGGCGACGTGTCTTTTCAAGACGTTTTCAAACACACTTTCGGTCTTTTCCTGATGATATTTCTTGACCAGGGGCAACACAGCAACCTTGTAAGGCGCAAGCCGCTTGTCGATCTTCAACAAAGTCCTGCTTTCGTTCGTCTGTTCGACGACTTCTTCGACGAGCGCGTCGTTGAGTATCGCCAATAACAGCCTTTCAACGCCAAGCGAAGGCTCGATGACGAAGGGAAGATATTTTTCCGAGGTCTCCGGATCAAGGTATTCCAAGTTCTCTTTCGAATGCTCCTGATGCTGTTTAAGGTCATAATCGGTCCGTGAGGCAATGCCCCACAATTCGTCGAACCCCCAGGGATAGCGGTAGAGAATGTCCGTCGTTGCGTTCGAGTAAAATGAAAGTTTTTCTTGCGGATGATCGTAGAGTTTGAGATTGTCCGCGCTCAATCCGAGCGTCTTCAAGAAATCGATCGCAAAGCTGCGCCAGTAATCAAACCACTTTAGTTCGGTTCCGGGCTTACAGAAGAATTCCAGTTCCATCTGTTCGAATTCACGAGTGCGGAAAATGAAGTTTCCCGGCGTGATTTCGTTACGGAACGATTTCCCGATCTGGCCGATGCCAAAGGGTATTTTCTTTCGCGAGGTCCTTAGCACGTTCTTAAAATCAAGAAAGATGCCTTGAGCGGTTTCCGGACGCAGATAAACGAGGTTTTTATCGTCTTCCAGAACACCTTGGTGCGTCTTGAACATCAAATTGAAGTTGCGGATGTCGGTATAATTGAAGTTGCCACAAACCGGGCACTTGACTTTGTTGATTTCGATATATTCGCGCATTTTCTCATGCGACCAACCATCGGCGTCGACTTTGCCCTTAGAATGAAGCTCGATCAATTTGTCGGCACGATGTCTGGTCTTGCATTCCTTGCAGTCCATCAGTGGATCTTGGAAACCCTTGACGTGTCCGGAGGCGATCCAGGTCTCAGAATGCAAAATGATACCGGAGTCGATTCCGGTGTTGTATGGGTTATGGGTCACAAAAGCTTTCCACCAAGCGGCTTTGAGATTGTTTTTAAGTTCGACTCCCAAGGGGCCATAGTCCCAAGAATTGGCAAGTCCACCATAAAGCTCAGAGCCTTGGAAAACGAAGCCGTATTGTTTGGAGTAGTTAAGTAGTTGTTCCAAAGTGTTGGCCAAAATAATCATCCTCTCGAAAAATGCGCATAATACTTCATTATAATTATATGATTTATTATTGTAATGTCAAGGTCAAACACCGTTTTGCACAAGACAAAACGCGATTAAACCGCTATAACAAGCGGTCAATATCCAATCAGTTTCTCCAGCATCTCGCGGGCTTTGGTTTTCAAGTTCAAATGGTATTGATAGTACTCGTCAATCAATTTCCTGATGCCGATGATCACTTCTGTTTCAAAAGTAGGTGCGTCGCTCTTATCGACGTCATGATAGTAAAGCGACGCAAACGGCCTGACTAACTCAGCGGGAAAGGACTTAGTATTTGGCAGATGATTTTTGCAGACGACGCCTCCGTCAGCTATCGAGAACCCAGCGATATCAGTTTCCTGACAGATGACGCAGGCTCTTAGTTCAGGTTGAAGTCCGAGCAAATAAAGCAACTTAGCCTCGAACATGTAGACATACGGAATGTAATTGTCAGTATGACTGATCTTATCCATGATCTTTAACAAGAATCTGTAGAGTTTGCCATGATCGATTTCGGCTTCAGCCACGTGATTGACGATTTCCAATACGTGGGACAAGTAGGTGAACTTGATCAGATCGGATTTCGACTTTGAATAAGTGTCGAGCACGTCGATTTCTGTCGCAATTTTCAGACCTTTTCCCTGCAAGATGACCTTCAGGTGATTGGCAATCTCCGTCTTGGCTAAATGCGGGCTTGAGATCTTGTTAGCTCCATGGATCAGAAAACTGTCACGGCCTGTATCCGTGTATAAAAAGACGATTTTGCTCGTCTCCTTGTAATCCATCCGTTTGATGACAATGCCTTCACGTGTCACCATTATCTGTCCTATTCCTTGTCGGGAGTATACCCGTAAGATTTCAAATAGTGGTCTCGATTACGCCAGTCGGCTTCTACCTTGCAGAAGAGATTCAAATAAGTTTTGCGTCCGAGCAGATTTTCAATGTCTTCCCGAGCCAGCGTACCGATTTGTTTCAACATGGAACCATTCTTGCCGATGATGATGCCTTTTTGCGAAGCTCTTTCGACGACGATTGTCGCATCGATCTCGACCAAGCGTTTTTTGAAAGCCAGTTTTTCAACATAGACCATGACCGAATGAGGGATCTCATCACGGGTCAGTTCCAAGATCTTCTCGCGGATGAACTCTTGGATCAAGAAGGTCTCCGGCCGATCGGATATCTCTCCGTCGGGATAGAATTTCGGACCTTCGGGAAGCAGTTTGCGGATATCATCCAACAGGTGATCCACGTGTTCGCCGGTCAACGCGGAAATCGCAAAAACACCAGCAAATTCGAATTCATCCTTATAAGGTTGGATCGCTGTTTCTAGACGACGGAAATCCTTGATTGTATCGAGCTTGTTGATGATGAGGAAAACCGGAGTCTTTGTTGAATGAAGTGTGGAAAGTATCTCAAAGTTGCTTTTCTTGACGTCGTCATAGGCATTGATGAAGAACAGTACCAAATCAACTGCCTTGATCGCATTGATCGCGGCTTTGGTCATGTACTCCCCGAGTTTGGTCCGGCCATGATGAATGCCAGGAGTGTCCACAAAAACCATTTGTGAGAACTCATCCGTATAGATGCCTGAAAAAACGTTTCTCGTCGTTTGGGGCTTATCGGAAACGATCGCTACCTTGCGTTTGAGAACGGAGTTTAAAAAAGTTGATTTTCCGACATTGGGCTCGCCAATGATCGCAATGAATCCCGACTTGAACATCAAAGATCCTCTTCCGAGAACGCGTCTGGCAATAAATCGCTGTTCTT
>JAFGQT010000022.1 GCA_016935515.1 Bacilli bacterium | reverse complement strand
TTTCGGAGTGTTCAGTGATTTTTTTCTCCAAATCGGGAATTTTGCTGTACTGAAGTTCTGCCGCACGCGAGTAATCGTTGCGGTTGAGAGCGTTCTGAAGATCGTTTTTCAAGTTTTCGAGTTGTGATTTGAGGCCCTTGACTTTTTCGAGTTCTTGTTTCTCTCTTTCCCATTCTCCCGTTAATTCGGTTTCATTGAGAGCAAGATCATCAAGCTCATGCTTGAGTTTTTTTAGGCGGTCTTTCGCAAGTGGATCGGATTCTTTTTCTATAGCGCGTTTTTCGATTTCAAGTTGCATGATTTTGCGCTTGATATCGTCCAGTTCAGCCGGTAGGGAATCGATTTCCATTCTGATCGAAGCACACGCTTCGTCGATAAGATCGATGGCTTTGTCAGGCAAGAATCTGTCAGTTATGTAGCGATTTGCCAATGATGCGGCAGCGATGATCGCGTTGTCGTTAATGTGAACACCATGGTGAGCCTCGAAACGATCTTTGAGACCGCGGATAATACTGATGGTATCTTCGATAGAAGGCTCGTCGATTTGAACTTTTTGGAACCGACGCTCAAGAGCATTGTCCTTTTCTATGTATTTTCGATATTCGTTCAAAGTTGTTGCGCCGATACAATGAAGCTCACCGCGGGCAAGCATCGGCTTTAGCATGTTTGATGCGTCCATGGCACCGTCAGTCCTTCCGGCACCGACGATCATATGGATTTCATCGATGAAGAGGATTATCTCGCCATTTGAGTCCTTGATCTTTTTAAGGACAGCTTTGAGTCTCTCTTCGAATTCTCCACGGTATTTTGCGCCAGCCAGCAAGCTTGCTAGATCGAGTTCGTAGATAGTTTTTTCTTGAAGCCCCAAAGGGACATCCTTGTCAACGATCCTTCTGGCAAGCCCTTCGACAATTGCAGTTTTACCAACTCCGGGTTCACCGATTAGAACGGGATTGTTTTTGGTTTTGCGACTCAAAATCTTGATGATTCTGCGAATTTCCTCTTCGCGTCCTATGACGGGATCGATCTTTCCGCTTTTCACTTCATTAATTATGTTTCTGCCAAATTTGTCGAGGATTTGGGGATCCTTATCATAATTTTCCATTTCAGGATAGTTCATGATGATCAACTCCTTAGGTTTACAAGCATATTATACATCGAGAAATTAGCACTGTCAATATGAGAGTGCTAATACAAACGCAAAAAAAAGAGCCGGAGTCTCCGGCTAAATTTCTTCAAGAACGATTTTTGCGTGATTTGCCGCACTGACGCCTCGGTATTCCTTCAATATCTTTCCGTCTTCATCAATCAGGAAAGTACTTCTTTCGGTGCCGAGATATTTCTTGCCGTACATCGATTTTTCTTTGATTACGTCGAAAGCGTTGGCCAATTCTTGATTTGGATCGCTTAACAACAGTATGTCAAGATCATGTTCGGCGATGAATTTACGATGCGACGCGAGAGAGTCACGGCTCACGCCGATGATTTTGTATCCCTTGGCTGAAAATTCTTCTTTCAATTGGGTAAATTCCTTGGCCTCGAGCGTGCAACCTGATGTGTTGTCTTTTGGATAGAAGTACAAGACTAGTCTTTGCCCTTTGAAGTCGGTTACGCTGTATTCATGATTATCTGTGGCTTTTAGTTTTATGTTGAGATAGTTCATATTTGACCTCCATTATGTATATTTACAATTTTATGATAGCAAATCCTATACAATAGTGCAAACAGATTGCTCGTTCAAGCCTATCGATTGATAAAGGTCAAGATAGATGGTATAATATTTTCTGATGTAGCAATTCAAGGAGGATGTTTGCGGATGGAAAAGATACATAGTCAGATACTGATAATCGGCGCTGGTCCTGGAGGATACGTTGCGGCGATCTACGGCGCTATAAAAGGTATGAAAGTCACGCTTGTAGACAAAAAGCGTGTAGGAGGGACCTGCCTGAATGTCGGCTGTATCCCTACAAAAGCGCTTGTCAAAGCGGCGGACATATTTGCGGAAACAAAAAAATCAGCGGCCTACGGAATCCACTTTGAAAATGCATCGATCGACATGAAGCAAACAATCGCCAAGAAGGACGAGATAACGAAGACGCTGACTGATGGCATAGCATTCCTTTTGAACAAGCATGGAGTTGATTATGTTCAAGGAACTGCGAGTTTCTTGAACAACACGGAAGTGGAAGTGAGTGGAGATTTTGGCAGCAAGGTCTACACTGCAGACAAGATCATTATCGCGACCGGTTCGAAGACTAAGCACTTGCCAATACCTGGGCTTGACAACGATTTTGTCGTTGATTCAGAAGGCTTGCTGGCCAATGAAGTGCTTCCTGAATCGATGACTGTAATCGGTGGTGGTATAATCGGAATGGAGTTTGCTTTCATTTACGGACAGTTGGGAGTCAAAGTGGAAGTTCTCGAATTTCTGCCCAATATTTTGCCAAACATCGACAAGGATCTCAGCCAAAGGCTTCTTCGGTTTGCCAAGCAGAACAACATCAATATCACAACCGGAGCACGTGTCACCAAGATTGAAAAAGAAGCGAACGGCAATGCTATTGTCACTTACATTCATAAGGATGTTGAGAAGACAACCACTTCGAATTTGGTGCTTGAAGCAGTCGGGAGAGAGCCAGAGTTTTCTGGTTTGAATTTGGAAAAAACAGATATCAAGATTGGCAAAAACCGAGGAATTGAAGTTGATGAAACCATGAAGACGAATCTTGATCACATATATGCTGTCGGCGACGCGACAAACATCATGCAGTTGGCGCATGTGGCGAGTCATCAAGCTATCAATGCCATCGATAATATACTCGGGCATAAAAGCGCAATGAATTATCGCTTCATACCAAGCGTTATCTTTACTTCACCGCAAATAGCGACTGTCGGTTTCAGCGAAGCAGAACTCCAGCAGGAAGGAATAGAGTATACAACCCATCGGGTTCCGTTTTCTTCAAACGGAAAAGCCTTGATACTTGAAAGCAATTACGGGTTCATCAAATTGTTGCAAAAAGCTGTTACGAAAGAGATCATTGGGGCTCAGGTGTTCGGAGCTGATGCAGAACATTTGATCGCACCACTGACAATAGCACTAAAGAACAATTTGTCGCTCGAGGATATCAAGGAAACCGTATTTGCTCATCCAACAACCTCAGAGATGATCCATGAAGGTTTTCTCGGTTTGAATGGAGAAGCAATCCATTATTTAGGGTAAGACAATAGCAATCAAGTGAAATCACTCATCCGAGTGATTTTTTGATTTGGTTGACTTTGAAAAATGGCTATACTATAATAAATTCGGGTATTTTTCAGGAGGTGTGACATGACTTATCTAGACTATGCGGCAACCACTCCGGTTGATCCAAGAATATTGCAGCGATATTTGGACGACTGTGTCCGTTTTTTCGCGAATGCAAACTCGACTCATTCGCTTGGATTGGCGGCTGAGAAAGCAGGAGAATCAGCCAGCGAATCCATTCTTCGCACCTTGAAACTTGACAATCATGAAGTGGTTTACACAAGTGGAGCGTCCGAGGCAAACAACTTGGCGATCAAAGGGATCGCCTTGAAACAGAAAAGTCACGGAAAGCATCTGATCACAAGCAATCTAGAACATTCATCTGTCACTTCCTGTTTTTCCTATTTGCAAAACTTGGGTTACGAAATTGATGTGATTGAAACTGATGCCACTGGACGGGTCTCGACTTCGGATCTCGAAGCGATGATTCGACAGGACACAGTCTTGGTTTCGATAGGTGCAGTCAATAGTGAAACCGGAATCATGCAGAATGTGTCTGAAATAGCGAAGATGCTGAAAAAATATCCGAAAATTGTCTTTCATTCAGACATGACCCAGTTGATAGGAAAGATCGAACTTGATCTTGAAGGCGTTGACTTGATCACTTTGTCCGGACATAAGCTATATGGCCTAAAAGGGATTGGCGCGCTGATCAAGCGACGTTCGATCACATTGATTCCCACGTTGCACGGAGGTAAGAGCACTACTCCCTATCGTAGCGGAACACCGGCTATCCCTATGTACTTATCATTAGCATTGACTTTAGAACTTGCGTTCCAAGAACTTGACTTCCGGTTTGACAAAGTTAAGGAACTTAACGCCTATCTTATTGAGAAATTGTCTAAATTTAACAAGATCGTTTTCAACAGCAACGAATTTTCGTTGCCTAATTTCGTAAATGTCAGTGTTTTGGGACATGATCAAAAAGCAGTGCAGAGAGCACTTGACGACAATGATATTTTTGTTTCGACCCAAACGGCTTGCGCCTCGGAGAAACCATACTCGGCTTTCATCTATCATCTCACAGGCGATCGGGAAAGGTCTGAAAGTTCCATCCGAATCTCAATGTCACACCTAACTACTTTGGCAGAAATAGACAAGTTGATCGATACTTTGAGCTTGGTGGTGAAATAATGAAGATTGTTTTTATCGGCGCAATCTGGTGTCCGAGTTGTCTTCTGATGAAATCAAGAATAAGAAAACTGATTGCCAGCGGTGCTAGTGCTCAATTAGTAGAATATGATTTTGACAACGATCTAGAAGCAATAGAGAAATATGAAGTTGGGTCTATTCTGCCTGTGATAGTGTTTGAACAAGACGGAATCGAGACTTCACGGATTGTTGGCGAAGAATCACTTCGCAGGCTAAAAGAAGTAGTTGAAGGCAGAATATGATGAAAAAAGTTACCAAGATTTTTTTGACAACGATTGTGCTTGTAGCTGGCATATTTGTTTCAATTGACCCTGTTATCGCTGAAAATCAAGTCGACATCTATTTCTTTTACGATGATGCTTGTTCGCATTGCGTTGAGGAAAATGAGTTTCTCGATCAAATGGAAATGGAATACGATTTTTTGACTGTCAATCGCTATGAAGTGCTTGAATCAGATTATAACAGAGAATTGTTCAGTGATGTCAAAGAAGCATTTTCAAGGAAGTCAACATTGACGCCGTTTCTTGTCATTGGCGGTGTTGCGCTGGCCGGATACTCAGAACAAACCGAAATCGACATAGTGAATTTGATCGAGAGATATCACACTGAATCCCACGTCGACGTGGTCGGAAAGATTATCGCTGGAGAGGAAATCCAGCCTGAAGACATCGAATTCCTTAGGTTTTCGCCTGGGGATTACGTCACTTTGCCCTTGATCGGAGCCGTTGAGATCGACTCCCTCTCGCTATTCGCTGCGGCTATGGTGATCGGATTCGTGGATGGTTTCAATCCTTGCGCCATGTGGATACTGCTTTTCTTGATCACGATGTTGCTAAATATGAAAAACAAGGTGAGACGCTGGCTCTTGGGATTGACTTTTATTTTGACTTCTGCACTGGTCTATTTTTTGATCATGGTGGCTTGGCTCAACATCGGGCTCACGGTAAGCGCCGTCATTTGGGTCAGAATTTTGATTGCTATAGTGGCATTTACGTTTGGTTGTTACAGCATCTTTAAATATATTCAATCAGGCAACAAGTCTGTGGGATGCGAAGTTACAGACGCCAAGCAGCAAAGCAAGATAAGAATAAAACTAGATAAAATCGTGCACGAGCGCAATCTGTTCATCGCCCTCGGAGGCATCGTCTTGTTAGCTGCCTCCGTCAATCTTCTTGAGTTAGCCTGTTCAGCGGGATTACCGCTCTTGTATACCCAGATTCTAGCGTATAATCAACTTCCCGTAAGTCTATATTATATATACATCCTTGTCTACATTTTCTTCTTTCTCTTAGATGACGTTATCATATTCTCAATTGCGATGATCACCCTCCAGGTTTCGGGTATTTCGAACCGGTACGCCAGGTTGTCACATCTTATCGGTGGATTGATCATGGTCGCAATTGGTGTCATGCTGGCATTTTTTCCGCAACTGATTATGTTGAGATAACCGGCTAGGCCGGTTTTTTTGCATCTCAGAAGCGGCTGAGTACTCCGTGTGATATAATTGAATCGAGGTGAATTTACATGAAAATTAACCAAGCGCTCGAAACGATTTTCAAAGATCAACAGGAAAATCCGTTCGTAAAAGATCATTGTGCCTGCAAGTTGCCATCGAATCTGGATATCGAGCAAATAATCTCCTTGACCCGGAATATCATATTTCCCGGGTATTTCACCAGCGACGTGAAGAACAAAGCTTGCGCGAGAAGAATCTTGAAACGAGATCTATCGAAATTGCACCACCTTCTCCGCTCCCAAATTTCTTTGTCGCTTTTGTATTTGGCTGACGCTTCAATGAACAAAGGCATAAAACGAAGGTCATGCGTGATGTGTCACCAGTTTATTGATCGCATCCCATATCTCCGCAAAGTTCTGCATACGGATCTAGAAGCTCATTATCGAGGCGATCCAGCTGCATTCAACCACGATCAGATCGTACTTTCATATCCTGGTTTCTACGCTATAATGATATACAGAATGGCGCATGAGATGCATTTGCTTGGAGTGCCGATGTTGCCAAGAATGATGTCAGAATTCGCTCATCGGGAAACGGGGATCGATATCAATCCAGGAGCCTCGGTCGGAGAATATTTTTTCATCGACCATGGGACCGGAGTTGTCATAGGCGAAACTTCAATCATCGGCGACAACGTAAAGATATACCAAGGTGTGACTTTGGGCGCTCTGTCGACCAAGGGCGGACAATCGCTGAAAGGGCTAAGAAGACATCCAACTATTGGCAATAATGTAACGATTTATTCAGGTGCTTCAATATTAGGTAAAGATACCGTGATTGGTGACGGTTCGACCATTGGCTCAAACGTTTTCATCACGGGGTCTGTACCAGCAAATAGCAAAGTCTCGATCAAAATTCCCGAACTGGTCTTCAAATCTTCGATTCCCGATCAGAAGGAGTAAAGATGAGAATACACGAAAATATATTATCGACGATCGGGAATACACCGATCGTAAGACTGAGAAAAATTGAAGCACTCCATAGTCTTGATGTCAGACTTTACGCTAAAATCGAGAGTTTCAATCCCGGGGGTTCTGTCAAAGACCGTATCGCCTTGAATATGATCGTAACGGCGGAAAAGCAAGGATTATTGGTTCCAGGTGCGACAATTGTAGAACCAACAAGCGGGAATACTGGTATTGGCCTAGCAATGGTAGGCGCGGTCAAAGGTTATCGGGTGATTCTCGTCATGCCCGACAGCGCTTCACTTGAAAGACGCAAACTGATGAGGGCATACGGAGCTGAATTAGTCCTTACTGAAGGTGCCAAGGGTATTACTGAATCAGTCAATGTGGCCATAAATATAGCCAAGGATATTCCCGGTGCTTTCGTGCCGTACCAGTTCGAGAATCCGGCCAATCCAGAAACGCACATCTTGAATACCGCGAGAGAGATTATTGAGGTGTTTCCCGAAGGCGTCCATGCATTTGTCGCGGGAATCGGTACCGGAGGAACGATCACCGGTGTTGGAAGATTTTTTAAAGAACGAAAACAAGACGTTCATATTGTCGCGGTTGAACCGGCAGACTCTCCGGTACTGACTGAAGGACGGAAAGGCCCACACAAGATTCAAGGAATTGGGGCGGGTTTCATTCCTAGTACACTTGATACGAGCATATATGATGAAGTCGTTACGGTAACAAATGAAGAAGCGTACGAAAACACACGACTCCTTGCCAGACAAGAAGGTATTCTTGCAGGAATATCGTCGGGAGCAGCGCTGACAGCGGCATTGAAAATCGCCAAGCGCGATAGGTTTAAAGATAAAAACATTCTGATTATCTTTCCGGACACGGGAGAAAGATACTTGAGTACTGAGTTATACTGAAACGGCTACTTATAGTAGCCTTTTTTATGAAAACGAATGAAAACGGTTTCACTATGCAGCATTTAGCACTCTACACTTGACAGTGCTAATCAATATGTTATAATTAAGTTGGCACTCGATGATATAGAGTGCTAAACAAAAAATGAAGGAGGGTTCTTATGAACAGTCTTATTAAGAGAAACGACGGCTTATCGATTCTGGATGATTTCTTTGACGATTTCTTCACAAGGCCTGGTTTCCGTCAACAAGGTCAATGCATGCGCACTGACATCAAGGAAGTCCAAGATGGATACGAACTGGACATCGACGTTCCGGGTTATGGCAAGGAAGACATCAAAATCAGCCTAGATAAGGGTTACTTGACTGTCGAGGCTAAACAGGAAGAAGAAAAGGAAGAAAAGGAAAGTCATTTCATTCGGAGGGAGAGATTCCTCGGAAGCGCAGCCAGAAGTTTCTATGTCGGCGATGACATTGCCGAGAAAGATATCAAGGCCAATTACGACAAAGGTATCTTGAAACTCTTCATCCCGAAAAAAGGCACTAACGTCAAACAGAAAAAATACATCGAGATCGAATAAGCAAGCGGCCCTTTCAGGGCCGTTTTTCTTTGGTCAATAATGAAAAACCGCTTGCCAAACACATGCGAATATGTTAACTTCAAACTAGCATAATTGGTTGTTTTTTTATAGATATAATATTATTAGAGGAGATCTATCGCTTTACTTCAATTAACTCGGAGCGTATATGAACGGCAATATTGTTGAACGACTTGCGATCTACGGCAAGGAGACATTGATCATCGCATCCGTTTCGGACCAAAAAAGGATTTTGGCCGATTTTTTTAGTGCGGGAGCGATCCACGAATTCAAATTGAAGAACCCGAATGTTTTTCTAGACCGCTTTTTGGATGATTATCTCCTTTGGATGAAAAATGAGTTTGGAGTCGACTTCAATTACGCAGAAAGGATCAAAGAAACCCTCTGCATGATCGACTTCAACGAGGCAGCATCCAGTCAGGTCGCTTTTGTGGCCAAGATCAAGAAGCGTCTGGTCGAAACTGGATCTATTCAAGCAATTGTACCGAATCTTCACTCATATGAAAGAATCGTCTTGATCAATCTTGAACATGTTCCTGGACTACCATCTGATCTATCTTATGAGTCTTTGTATCTGGATTTGCCCAGCACAGAGCAGGTGATCGAATATGAGGCCCTCACAAATCTTGAAGTCGCGGATGCTGTATACAATGTTGTCATAAGTTTGCTTGACAAGGGCGTTTCACCCGAAAAAATAAAGATCGGTAACGCTACTAGACGCGATGAATATCAACTTAGCAAGCTGTTCCGAATCGGTAATATCCCTTTCAACTGTCGGATTTCGAGGTGTCTATATGACCACCCATTGACCCAAACGTTTTTGTCTGATTCTGAGCGATTCAGTGTCGAAAACGCTTGGAACAATCTGAAAGAATCTATCGTCACAGACAGTCCACTCGAACAAGAGGTATTGCAGGCAATCCTTAGCGTGCTCAATAAATACACGATTTCAGTCTTGGATGACAATATGGAACTGTTGAGGCATGAATTTAGGAAATCCAGTTACACAGAACCAAAAATGTCAGAGTCGATCGATATTTACGGTAGCGAATTCAGCGAAAGACAAAAAGATGAGCACTGGCTCATCATCAACGCCACAAGCGAACGTCTTCCCGCTGTGGCGATTGACAATGATGTTCTTTCGGATCAAGAAAAAGCATCTTTATCATTGCCTACATCATCACTTCTGAACGCGAGGCAGAAGGCAAAGATTGAGAAAACGCTGTCGAGAATCGTAAATTTGACTCTCTTCAGACAAATTTACGACAATGACTTGCCTACACTTCCTTTAGAGTTAGAATTGGGTAGAGACAGATTCGTCCGTCCCAGCAGTGATCTGAAATGGCATGTTTCAGTTTCGCGAGAATATGATCGTTTTATCCATGCAAAACTGGCATATGAAAACAAAACATATGGAAAAATGTCTATGCGATTTCATAATCTCCAGGCGCTGATTGGCAATGATAATGAAGTTTATGATCCACAGTTTTCGGGATTGTCAATAGCTTCAATCGATGGCTTATTGGGACGGAAAGTAACGATATCGCCCACATCTTTGGGGAGGTTCTATCAGTGTCCCTTTAGTTTTCTACTTGGATCGATTCTAAAGATCAAGCCAGATCAAAAAACTTTCACCACTTATTTTGGAAATCTTGCACACATGGTCATTGAAAGTGTCTATACGGAAGACGACGCGAACTACGTTGAATATCTTGAAGCGTGCTCCAACGACATGCCGGAAGACCATGTTTATAAACAGGACATCTTGAAAAAAATCGTGGTAGATAAACTTGAAGCTGTCCGGAAGGCGATGATCGAATTTCGTAAACAAGGTAACTTCCGGGTCATTGGCTCTGAGTGGAGTCATGAATTTGATTTCTGGGATGATGTCAGGTTCAGAATAAAAGGCAAAATCGACCGGATCATAGCGATTAAAAAGAATGAGGATGAACTGATCATCGTAATTGACTACAAGACCGGATCGCAAAAATTCTCTAAAGCTGACTTTGATGAAGGAATCAACGTCCAATTACCTTTTTACCTATACCTTTTCAAAAAGCGACATCCAGAAGCGCTCTACGTTCCTGCGGGTTTTTTCATCCAAAGACTGCCTTTGGGTAGATTAGATGTTGAAGATGACGATACAATGACTTTGTCTTTGAAATTAAACGGTTGGATGCTTGAAGACAAGCATCTCTTCAATAGTCTTGGCGGAAGTGATTGGCTGGAGGGAATCCAACTCAACAATGATGAAGGTTTCCGAAAGAGCGAAAGATTGTTAGATCGCGACACCATGACTGATTTGATAAACAAAGTCGACGAACTTATCAGCGCAGCGATACATGAGATAGCTGCAGGTAAGTTTCCGATCAAGCCTATGCCACCAAAACCGAACCAAAGAATCTCCAACAGCTGCAAGTACTGTCGTTTCGACTCAGTTTGTTACCTAAAGTCTCTTGGGGTCGCTTTGGATCGCTTAGAGGGGAGTGGTGATGATGAACAGATTTGATCATCTGACCGAAAGCCAAAGCAAAGCGGTTTTTGCGGAAGGAGCCAATATACTTGTGAGTGCTGGTGCCGGCTCGGGGAAAACTACTGTCCTTTCGGAGCGGGTTATCAGAAAACTTATGGATGGCGTCAAAATTGATGATTTGATAATCTTGACGTTTACGAACCTCGCCGCTCAAGAAATGAAGATCAGGATCAAAACAAAATTGAAGGCCTTGCCAGAACTCGCAGAAGAACTAAAGCGGATTGATAATGCCAGGATTTCCACTTTTGATGCCTTTGCACTCAGAATCGTCAATGATCATCACCATCTTCTTGGCCTGCCGGAGAACATTGGCATTGCGGACAAGGTCCTGATCGATCGACTCAAATCTAATTGCTTGGAACAGACGATCATGAACGCGTATCAAAACCAACAACCAAGCTTTGTCAATCTTGTCAAACGCTTGTTCGACAGGGGCGACAAGGCACTTTATCTAGCGATTCAAACCATTGTAGAAAGTATTGAGACAAATCCTGAAGCGGACACATATCTTGATCGAAGCGATGAGTATTTTGCGCGCGAGAGAATGGAAGACATAGTAAAAAGCTTTACAAACATGATCATTGAAGACATCAACGATATACGGACTGATTGGACATCATTGTCTGACATTTTGCAAACTTCGCAAAATCATCGAGTCGAACGCTACCAAAGCGATCTTGAAGGTTATTTTTCGGGTTTGTTGGCAGCTACTGATCTAGAAAAATTGATTGCTTTTTTCAGCGCACACAAGTTTCCTGCAAAACTCCGCAAGGGCAAAGATCTTGAAGAGGACTTTCTGGAAGACTTGGACACACATCACGGCCTTCTGAAAGATAGGCTCATGCATATAAACAAGCTCTTCGCTAAATTAAAACTATTGGATGGAAACACGGCAATGGACGACTTGCATGATTTGAGCGAGCCTGTCGTTCAGATTGCCAAACTTGTCAAAGATTACCGATCAAGGGTCGCTGACGAAAAGCGAGCGCAGAATCTGTATGAGTATTTGGATATCATGAATTACGCGATAAGGCTTTTCATGAACAACGACGAATTGTTGTCAGCCTATAAGAATCGGATCAACGAAATTATGGTCGATGAATACCAAGATACCAACGATCTTCAGGAATTTCTCTTGAATCTTTTGGCAGAAGATAACTTGTTCATGGTCGGAGACATCAAACAATCGATCTACGGTTTCAGAAATGCGAATCCGGACAATTTTCTCCGGAAATATCTTGAGTACCGAAACGAAAACGAAGGAATCGCAATCGACCTTCTGGAAAATTTCCGTTCACGCAAACAAGTTCTTGCTGGTATCGACAGCATTTTTCAAAGAACAATGAGCAATGATATTGGCGGGATTGATTATCGAGATGGCCAGTCAATGCGGTACGGTTTCACTGATTATGATGATTTATTTGGTGTCAACGTCGATTACTCTCCAGAATTGCTTTATTACGACAGCGACGAACTGCCTGACAATCTAAATTCTTTGTCGAGTTCAGAAATTGAAGGTAAGATTCTAAGTAACGACATCATCGCAAAACTTGATTCTAATTATCAAGTGTATGATACGAAAAAGAAGCGGATGCGCAACGTAGAATTGTCCGATTTTGCGATAATCGCGGACAGAAGATCGGGTTTCGAAACAATTCGCAAAACATTGGTTGGTCATGGTCTTCCAGTAGTTGTCTTCTCTGACGAGGAGTTTTCCGCATCAGAAGAAATTCAGTTCGTTTGGCACTTTGTCCGATTGGCTTCTGCCTTATCGGGTAAATATGACATCAAAAGCGATTTGAAACTCGCTTTCATCGGTTTGGCAAGATCTTTCGTGTATCGAATCAAAGACGCTAAGATCTTTGAAGTTGTCGTCGATGATAGACTGTCCACTATAAACGATCTGAAAATATTAGCCGAAGACGGCAATTTCACTAAGCTGGTCAGTGACTTGATTGCCATATCTGAAATTGTTGACCGCTATGCTTTGTCAGATATTCTGGAACGAGTCTATTCGATTACAGAGATATTTGTGAAGTTGCATCTTCTGGATAATCCGGCTGCACGAGAGCGCAAGTTGGATTATTTACATGAGCGTTCAGCTTCCTTGTCAGCTTATGGGCTGTCTGATTTCGCGGAATATCTTGATTATATATTCCAAAAAGCTGATTTAGACATTGAGTATGCTAAGACCGAAAATCAAGATGAAGCAGCGATAAAAATCATGACGATGCACAAATCCAAGGGCTTGGAATTTCCGATCTGCTATTATTTTGGGCTTGATAAACGCTTCAACTACTCAGAAAACAAGAACTTGTTTCGCTATGATAAAGATTTCGGAATTTTCACAAAATCTACTTTGAACGGCTATCACGACACTGTTTTGCACCACATTGTCGACACAAAGGAATACCTTGATTACGTTTCGGAACGTATCAGGCTATTTTATGTAGCCCTAACTCGGGCTAGGGAGAAGCAAATACTGATTATCAACAGGAAGAAAATCAAAGAGAAGCAGGCAATTTATGACGATCTTGGATACATTCGTAAAAGTATCAGAAGTAGATATAGAAGTTATGGAGACTTGTTGGCAAATTTGGATGTTCCCACAAGATGGTGGGTTGAATCCGATATATCCGATAAATATAGGAAAATTCCAGAAGTTGGTGTGACTGAACTTGGCGAAAAACCGGTATTGAGAAGTTTCTCATTTCATCCCAAACCGATTATCAGTACACATTTTTCAAAAATTGTTGACGATGCATTGTCGCTTTCACAAAAACAAGCAATCGACGTAGGGAAACAAATGCATGCCAACTTCGAAAGACTTGATTTTAGTGATCTTGAAAACTCACTTGGGTCTTTAAAGCCGCATGAGCGAGCCAAAATCGAAAGACTGCTTTCTCACGATTTGTTCAAAGACATTGAAAAAGCGAAGGTATATCAAGAACATCCATTTGTCTTTATCGATGGTACTACTGAAAAATTTGGCATCATCGATTTGTTGCTTGTATGGGAACATATAGCTGTCATCATAGACTTCAAGTTGAAGAATCTTGATTCATCTGCTTATGAAGATCAATTGCAAGGCTATAGGCAGTATGTCAAGAAAATGGTGAGCAGTCCAGTCAAAGCATACTTGTACTCATTTGTAGATGAAACCCTTCAGGAAGTGAGGTATGAAGATGACAATCTATCCTAAGCCCAAGTGGGTTTCATTGAGCTCAGGCAAGCTGAAGATAAATGAGCCTTATGCAATTGCTTATCCCGATGAGTTCCTGCTCTTGAGCGAGGTATTAAACTGGTTGGGCAATTGGGTAAAATCAGTTGAATCCGATGCTCATATCGTCTTCAAAATTGATAAATCTTTAAAAGAAGAAGCGTATGAGTTGAAAATCGATGATACAAGGATCAGTGTGGTATCTAGAGATTATGCTGGAGCTGTGAACGCTTTGACAACTTTGGTCCAGTTGAATGAATGTGGGGTTTTTCCAAAACTAAGTCTCCAAGACGCTCCTGATATCAAGATTCGCGGGTTTCTGTTTGATGTCAGCCGAGACAGAATCCCGACATTGGCAACCTTCAAGCATCTGGTGGACAAGCTGACCTTGATGAAATATAATCATCTCGAACTATACGTCGAAGGTTATCCAATCGAGATCCCAGGTTTTCCAGATTTGCCTTACCAGACACCGATATCTATCGAGGAATACAGAGAACTTGAAGTCTACTGCAGATCGAGGGCGATAGATCTTGTCCCTAACATCAACACTTTTGGCCATATGACAAAGTTTCTTGCATTACCTCAATATAGGAATTTGGCTGAAAACGAATCGGGATTCACCATGGAGGGATATCCATTTCCGCCTTCAACGCTAAATCCATTGGATCCAGCTAGTCGAAAGCTTGTAGATAAGATAGTTAAAGGTATGGCTTCCATCTCCGAGTCGCACCATTTCAATCTCAATGGAGACGAACCGTTCGAGCTATCAAAAGGTAAAAGCGAAAAGGCATGTCTGGCAAATGGCATAGGCAATGTCTATTTCGATTTTGTTGGAAAGACAATCGAACTTCTCAAGGACATTGGCAAGACACCGATGATGTGGGGTGATGTCATCCGTAACCATCCGGAAATCATTGACCGAATTCCCAAAGACGTGATTGTGATCGACTGGGGATATGACTATGATTATGATTTTGAATTGGGGGCAAAACGCTTTAAGATGGCGAATATTAAGTTCATGCTTGCCCCAGGAACTTCATCATGGAACAGCTTCACGTCGAGACTTCTCGATATGAAAGCCTCGACTGATAACGCAGTAAAGATGGCGATCCAGTATGATGGTTTAGGTGTTTTGATGACCGACTGGGGGGATTTTGGACATCCACAACCTTTTGTTTTCAGCATGCCAGGCCTGGTTTATGCTGGCGCAAAAGCATGGAACCATGAATCTAGTACCGATTTGGGCGATGAGTGGATGGACAAGTTCATCTATGACAAAAGTAACTTTAAAGCCGCAGCCATGATTACCGAACTTGCGAGTTATTCACAGATGGAGGATGTTCACGTACACAACACAACGATTGCTTTTTCAAGTTGGATTTTCGCCGATCCAGATAGAACTCATCCATTGGATTTCAAGTGGGGGATTTGGTCGAACGCTATCGCAAAGCGACAACTCAGTCAGACTTCAGGGACCAAGATCCTTAAATTAATCGATTCTACGATAGAGACACTTAGTGAAAACAATGATCAGATTGCAAAGGAAATACTTCTGGGAGCGCAGTTACTCAAGCTGTCAGTCAATCTGATGATGATGAAAAATCATGATTGGGATTTACTTTCTGAAACTTTGGAACTTTCAACAAAGCTGATGGAAACATATCCGAAAATCTGGATGAAACGATATCGCTTGGGTGGTTTGGAAAGTTCTATCTCAAGACTTGAAGTATTGCACAACTTTCTTATAAAATGGCGAGATTTGTGATATAATACCGCATGAAAGGGGAATTGCGATGGACCTTGAATCGATACTGAAAAACGCTATGCACGAATTCGATTTGCGCCATTACGCAAATGCTTTGCCGCTGTTTGCCAAATGCGCAAAAAAAGGCAACAAGGATGCCAAGTATCGACTTGGTATTTTGCATTTCAATGGTTGGGGAACAAAGCAAAACGACGCCCTTGCATTCAAATATTTCACCGAAGCCGCAATTGAATTGCAGCCGCAGGCCATATACATGCTTGGAAGATGTCACGAAGAAGGTCGTGCAACAACAGTTAACCTCTCACAAGCGTACGAATACTATGTTGCGGCGATGCATCAAGGCGACCAAGACGCAACTATCCGTATTGCGAGGTTCTATGAACAAGGAATTGTCGTCAAGAAAGATTTTGCAAAAGCAATCGAGCTATATGTTGAACTCGCCAAACGTGACAATGCCTATGCGATGTATAAGATAGGCATTGCGTATTTCAACGGCGATGGTATCAAAAAGAGCCTTGAGTCGGCGTACTCATGGTTGAACAAAGCGTTGCAGAAGGGTTCAATCGAAGCCATGAATCATTTCCGTCTCATGGGTACGAAGAGCAAGACTGACATCAGAGAAGCCTCGAGTTTACTCGCTGTCGGCAAGGAGTTGTTCCTTTCTGGCAAGCATGAGGAAGCTAAAACCTACCTTGAGATTGCGGCAAAGGAAGGTCTGTCAGAAGCCTATCATTTGCTCGCGGATCTTCATAATGAGGGAAAGGCTTCAGAAACATCGAGTGCAAAAGCTTTCGAAGTCATGCAAAGAGCCGCTTCGCTTGGTGATAGCGAAGCGATGTTCAAAGTAGCAAAGAAATATGAATTGGGAGAAGGAGTACCTTCATCGTTCACAAAGGCCGCGAACTGGTATGAGCAAGCTTTCGCCAAGGGCTATCTTCCGGCAAGAGAAGAACTTCTCGGATTGCGAGGCTACATCGATGAGTGAGAATGTCAATCCAAAACGTTTGAATGAACTTGGCGACAAGTTTTTTGAAGGCATCGATACACCAAAAAACATCGAATTAGCATACACATACTATAAGCAAGCAGCTGATTCAGGAAATCCGATCGGTTTATATAATGTCGGAAAGTACTTCTTGGCCAAAGAAGATTACAAGAAAGCCCAAGAGTTTTTGAGCAAGTCATTGATGTCCGGCTATTCTAAAGCCCACTTATTGCTTGCGGACATGTCTCTATCTGGCAAAGGTATCCGCAAAAGTAAAAAACGCGCTTTCAAGTACGTTTCGGAAGGTGTCAAACTGGGCGATACAGATGCCTACAATCAACTTGCGAGATTTTATCGCAAAGGTATTGGTTGTTCAAAAGATGACATCAAAGCGAAAGAGCATTTCCAATTGTCTGCGGACAAAGGCAACAGTGAAGGCATGTATGAACTCGCGTTGATGATGCTTGAAGAACCAAAGAGCAAGCGCGATCCATCTGATGCCTTGCATTGGTTGGATAAAGCTGCCTTGGCTGGATATGAAGCAGCAATTCGCAAACTTATCAATATTTATGCAGCACCCCATCCATCCTTCAAGAAGCGTTCCAGAACCTTCTTGGCAGAAATGATTTTCTACTATCATGAACTGCTCGCAAGAAAGAACGACAAGCAAGCTTTAGAGACGGTCTCGCTTGACTATTTTGAAGGCACTGCCGTAACCAAACGCAACGTGGAAAAGGCTAGCGAATACTTTCAAATGCTGCTAAAACACGATTCGACTATCGGACACTTTGGTGTCGGAGCTTGCCTGATCGAAGGGTATGGTCCAAAAACCGATCGCTTCGAGGCAATCAAAGAACTCGAGATTGCCGCTAGCAGAGATTATCAACAGGCGATGATTAAGCTTGCGGAGATTTATAAAAACGGAACTCTCGGCAAGTCTGATCCCGAACTGGCGAAAAAATGGTATTATGAAGCAGCCAAAAAGAATGATCCAGATGCACTTACTAACCTAGGGCTTCTGCACTATCGGAATGAAATAACGAATGCAAGTGATGAACTCGCGCATCAGTACATGGAAAACGCCATGAAAAAAGGCGGTCTACAAGCGCTATATTGGTTGGGGATCTTCAAGGAAAAAGGGATAGGCTGTCAAGTCAACCCAATCCAGGCGGAAAAGTTGTTTCAAAAAGCAATCGAACAGGGAGTAGCAGCAGCAAAATACAAATACGCCGTGATGCTGTTTGAGCGCGGCCTAAAAACAAATTCCAAAGGGAAGGCACAAAAAGATTTCTCTCGCGCAAAGACATTGTTTCTTGAGTACTTCCTTTATCCGCAACATTCCCGAAACAATGCTGCGTTCTCAGCTTATTACCTCGGCAGCATGTATGAAGACGGCTTAGGGGTGAATCAATCGAAGCGAACTAGCCGTTTTTGGTTCGAGACTGCGGCCGAAATGGGGTATCACAAAGCGATGGTAGAGATGTTTAGGATATTGAAAAACGTTGAGGCGAAGCCAGCAATTGCGTGGTTGGAAATTGCCGCCAAAGGTAATGAACCCATTGCTCTTTATGAACTGGGATGCTTGTATCTAGATGGTTTCGATTATATCCAGAAAGATGCATCCAAGGGCAAGGCTTATCTCGAAGCAGCTGCTAATCTTGGATATAAACAGGCTCTCGATCGACTGACGATGTTATAGGAGGAAAAATGAAAATATTATTGCATATCTGTTGTGCTCCCTGTTCGGTGATGTCGATTGAGGCATTACGGCAGGAAGGTCATGACGTGACGGGATTTTGGTATAATCCCAATATCCATCCGGTCACGGAGTTCAGAAACCGACTCAATACTTTGAAAACATATGCTGCCTCAATCGAACTGCCGTTGATCGTGGATGAGTATTATGGTCTGAGAATGTTCGTTGAGAACGTTGTGGACAAACTTGACACACGCTGTGAGTTCTGTTATGAGGAAAGGCTGAAGAAAACAGCAATTCGGGCGAAAGCAGAAGGATTCGACGCTTTCACTTCGACACTGTTTATCAGTCCTTATCAACAACATGAGAAGTTGAAGGAGATTGCCGAAAGAGTAGCTGATGAAACGAAAATAGCCTTTCATTATGTCGATTTTCGTCCGTTTTTCCGCGAGGGACAGAAGAAAGCAAGAGAATTAGATTTTTACATGCAAAAATACTGTGGTTGCATCTTCAGCGAAGAAGAACGGTATCTCAAGCTGAAAAAGAACTGAAATCGGGCGGCGCCCGATTTTTTTCTTCGTCATATTGTCAAGTTGGGACAGATTGGGTAGAATAGACTCAAAACATAAAGGGGGATACTTAAAATGACTTTTGCGATAACTTCTGTCGATCTGGTCAAAGAATCTTGGTGGTTATACACCATAGGAGCCTTTGTAACGCTGTTTATCATCGGTGGATCGCTTTACTTCGCTTTGCAGGCCTATCGACAGGCCAAGAGATTAGCAATGACAAAATCAGCAATCAAGAAGGCGATCATCAGCTCTGTCAGCTTCTCCGTCTTGCCTTCGATTGGAATATTTATTGGCGTCATCACAATGGCTGGTCTTCTTGGCATCCCTTTGCCATGGATACGTCTATCAGTAATTGGCGCGCTTCATTATGAGTTGATGGCAGTATCCGTGGCTGCCGAAGGCGTAAGTGCGACTACATTGACACTTCAGAGTTTTGTGACCATTGCTTTTGCGATGACTATTTCGATCATTTGGGGTGGATTGTTTGCCTTGTTCTTTTTCAAGAAGTATCAAACAAAAGTCGTCGACAAAGCAGCAGATGCAAAAAGCGGCGGCTTTGGCAAACTGCTTTTCGATGCGGTATTCATCGGAATGGTATCCGCTTATCTTGGGGATGCTTTTGCCAAAATGATCAAATATGATACGAAAGTTGTCGTTGATGGAGCATATTTATTGGATGGAGCCGGAAATTATATATATGAAGACAACAAGACTTTTGTTCCCTTGATCGTTTTCTTCGCATCCATGGGAGCGATGGCATTGTTGGATATTCTTGTGAAAAAAGGTAAAGCACCTTGGCTGGAAAACTTCCAGTTGGCTCTCAGCATGATATTTGGGATGACAGTAGCTGTGCTCTTGGGATTGGGAGGTATATACTGATGGATAACCTTGTTAACTATAACGATTTGATGCATCGCCGAGGAAGAATATTCATGGTCATGGGATTGGCCGTGATGTTTATGGCACCTGTGCTCATTTGGGTCATCACGGGAGTCGCGCCAGATTATGACAAGTTGTTCGTGGCAGTTTTGACCTTGTCTTTGCTTTACCTTCCCGGAGGGATCATCGAAGTCGTAACATACTCACCTTTTCTCGGTACCGGAGCTACATATTTAGCTTTCGTTACTGGAAATCTCGTCAATCTAAAGATACCCTGCGTGATGAATGCTAGGCAGATCGTCGGGACAGAAATCGGAACTCCAGAAAATGAAGTGGTTGCCACGCTATCAGTAGCTTTTTCCACGATTACGACAGTGTCGATAATGACTCTGGGTATATTGTTGTTGATACCTTTAAGGCCGATACTTAACTCTCCCGTTCTCAAACCTGCTTTTGACTGGGTGGTAAGCGCATTGTTCGGAGCTTTGGGATATAAATATTATTTGCGTAATCCCAAGTTTGCGATCGCACCGATCATCTTCGTTCTGATTCTTGGTTCGCTCGCTCCGGCCTTTGTCTATGGCAACATCGCCATTGTTGTTGTCATGGCCGCGATTGTTTCGGTAGGAGCAGCCAAGGTAATGCATATGCGAAAAATGGTATAGGAGGCTAGATAGATGGTTGAGCTAAAAATAGCACTGGGAAT
>JAFGQT010000021.1 GCA_016935515.1 Bacilli bacterium | reverse complement strand
GGAATGATGGGAGCACCGCAACTCGCTGCCATCGCTGCCCTTCAGTCGGGAGCCGGTTTGGTCACATTAGGAATCAATAGAAAGGACCTTGCATATTTTACCCAATTTCATCCGGAGATAATGGTTGGTTTTTATGATACTTTCAATGATGTAGAAGCGCTGCTTGCTAAACGCGACGTGGTGATTTTCGGTCCGGGACTGGGCAAAACGAATCCTCTCGCTCATGAAATCTTGGCTAAACTGATCCAGACCAAGATTCCCTTGATAGTAGATGCGGACGGCTTGAGCTACTTAAAGTCTTTTATTGACAATGAAGATTTTGACGATCAGATTATTATTACTCCACACGCTGGAGAGATGGCGAAATTGATGGGTTGCGATAGAGATGAAATTGAGAAAACCCCGTGGAGACAGCTTGATCATTTGAAAAACAAGAAGATAGTGACTGTGCTTAAAGGTGCCACGACAATCATATCCGGAAAAGACACGTGTCGGTTTGTCGATGCAGGAAATCCGGGTATGGCAACCGCTGGTTCTGGAGATTTGCTTTGTGGTATTATTGCGGCCTTCTTGGCTCGAGGTTTTGTTCAAGAAGAAGCGGCTTTGCGTGGGGTGATTTGGCACTGTGAAGCTGGTAGGCGAGCTCGCCAAAAATATGGTGAAGATGGCATTACAGCCTCTAGAATGTTGGAAATGTTTTGATGTAACTACGTAATGTCGTTCAAGCGCTTGGATTTTCAAAAATATTATATTATAATTACTAATTAGCTTTATGATATCTCTTACAAAGCGAGGATGAGTTGCATGGATATATTTCTGCGTGTTGACATCAATCTGGTAGCGATCTTGCTGCTGGGATTCGTTTTAATAATTGCATATAAGCGGCTTGACCTCAAAGTGATGGTAAACAAGGTTTTTGTGATCACTTCTTTGATTGTGATTATCCAACTGATCTTTGAGATTATCACGTGCGTCATCAACAAGCAGCCTGGAACAGCGATGATTGTCCTGTCAAACTTGTTTCATGTGTGTCTGTTCGTGACTGCGCCTATTTTGAGTTATACTTGGTTTATCCTGATTAAGAATATCGTAGTACCTTATGACAGGCTTCAGACAAGATTAAATTTTCTACTTTTGATCCCCGTGGCGGCAAATGTCGTTTTATCGATACTATCACCGTTCTTTGGTTTGCTGTTCTCGGTTGACAGTTTGAATGTGTATCATCGTGGGGACTGGTTCTTTGTTGGTGCTATCATCACCTACATTTACATGGTTTTGGGAATAATAACCATTGTCGTCAATCGCAACAAGATCATCAGACACGAATTCGCGTTGTTTGTTTTCATTGCCTTGCTTCCGATTATCGGAGGAATATTTCAATCGATTTTCTACGGTGCTTTGTTGATGTGGAGCATGGCAGCCTTCGCCTTGATCGTCGGCTATATATTCCTGCAACAGAGGATGGTATTTTTGGACAATCTCACGGGATGTTGGAACCGTGATTCTTTCCTCTACTTTTTGTCGCTCAGGCTGAAGCGTTTCGCTACTGACCCGTTTGGGGCAATCTATTTCGACATCGACGGACTCAAGGCGATCAATGACAAATATGGCCATTTGGAAGGGGACAAAGTCCTGAAGATAGTCAGTTCTATCGTCAAGAAGGAATTGTCGATGAACGATATCATCGCACGCATGGGCGGAGACGAGTTTGTGGCGATTATTGACACCGATTCGAAACAAGTGCTTGAAGAGGTGTTGGATCGAATCAAAAACGGTTTTGCCGAGTACAACAAGAACAAGACGACAGAATATTCTGTTAATTGCAGTTTTGGCGCTGACATCTATAATGAGAGTCACGGCAGTGGCAAGGACTTTCTCAATTACGTGGACACACTGATGTATCGAGATAAGACGAACCAGAAGAAGGGATAATTTTTAAGATGAGATATAAATTCAGAAACTACAGACTTCTGGTTGATTTTGAACGTGTCTACAAGTTTCTTCAAGATACGTACAGCCGAGGCAACATGCTGCCGATGGCATGGGAATATGCCCATACACACCCACACTTCAATTATAGCCAGTGTCATAGGTTTGGCATTTGGGAGGATGAAGGGAACATCGTTGGAGTCGTAAATTTTGAGGATGATCTTGGTGAATGTTTCATCAACAGTGCGTTGGACGATTCTGAGCTCATCGATGCCATGATCGCTTACGCAGAAAAGGAAATGTCGATTCAACAAGAAAAGACGCATCGCCTAGTTGTAATCGCATACCACAATTCTGGGATCGGAAAGCATCTTGCCAAAAGCGGATTTGATCTGGTTCGGGAATATCCAATCACCACCTTTGATTACACTAAACTTGAAGTGCCATCGATACCTGATGGGTTCCGGATTATCACGCTGGCAGATGAGAACGATATTGATAAGATCCATTCAGTCCTTTGGAAAGGGTTTGACCACGGCGATCAACCAGATGACGATATCGACTGTCGGAAACAGATGCAGAGCGGGCCGCATTTCAAACTTGACTTGACGACTGTGATCGTAGCCCCTGACGGCGAATATTCTTGCTTTTGCGGCATGTGGGTGGATGAAGCGAACGGCTACAGTTACGTTGAACCGCTGGCCACAATCCCAAAATATCGGAAATTGGGGTTAGCCAAAGCAGCGCTGATGGAAAGCATGACAAGCACAAAGAAATACGGCGCAAAGTATTGTTATGGCGATGTCAATCCATTCTATTTCCAGGTAGGATTTGAAAAAGTGGGGACAAAAGAAATTTGGAAGAAAATTTGGTAGAAGACTGCTCATGAGCAGTCTTCTTTTTTGAAACAATAATTAACGCTTGTTTAATATTCATGAAATCTTTTTCAAAAAGCCTTAAAAAAGCATTGAAATTCAAACTAATTTGCTCTATAATTACATCAGCCAAAGCGAAAGGAAAAGAAAATGATAATAGTCTTTGTAATCGACAACTATGGTGAATTTTCAAACGGAACCACTGTCACTGCGCTAAGATCGAAACAACTTCTTGAAGCTAGGGGACATACGGTTCGCATTGTCTCTGCTGGTCCGCCTGAAAATGAGAATTACTTTCAACTGAAAAAACGGAGAATACCAATCATATCTAAGGCTGCCGCGAAGCAGAACATGTATTTTGCGAAATTTGATCGAAAAATCATGACCGATGCATTCAAAGATGCGGATGTCATTCATTTCTTCTTGCCTTTCAAAGTCACTCAGAAAGGAATAGAACTCGCGAAGAAAATGGACGTTCCATTTACCGCGGCTTTCCATTCCCAACCAGAAAACGTTACCTACGGCATGGGTCTTGGCAAACTGGGGATGCCGATCGCCTGGGCACTGTATCAGAAATACTTGAACCAGGTCTATAACAAGGTTACTCATGTCCACTGTCCGACTGAATATATAGCTAAAGAAATCGTCCGTCAAGGTTTCATCAATGAAGCGCATGTCATATCTAATGGAATCAGTGATGTCTTCTATTTGCAATCCAAAACGATAAGTGACGATCGATTCCGGATCTTGTCTGTCGGAAGATATGCGATGGAGAAGAAGCAGGAAGTGATTTTGAAGGCTGTAAGCATGTCCAAATATCGTGATTCAATTGATTTGACATTGGCTGGTGCCGGTCCTCGAGAAGGCAAATTGCGACGACTCGCCAAGAAACTTGGGCTTGACGTGAAGTTCGGTTTCTTCTCACAACAACAACTTATAGAGATTATCCGCAATACAGATCTGTACGTGCATGCGGCTGAAGCAGAGATTGAAGGTATTGCTTGTCTTGAGGCGATTGCTTCAGGAATCGTGCCGGTGATTGCCAAGTCCAGAACCAGCGCCGCATGGCATTTCACGCTGGATGAGCGCAGTCTCTTCCCAACTTCAAAGCCCAAGGCTTTGGTAAAAAAAATCGATTACTGGATTGAGAACGCTGACGAACGCACGGCAATGAGTAAAGAATATGCCCGCTATGCAGAAAATTATCGACTCGAGCATTCAGTTGACCTGCTTGAAGAGATGTTTAAGCAGGCAATCGAAGACAAGCGAAGGGAACTTGTGGCACGGTCGCGATCAGGGAAAAAGATCCGCAAACGGATCTGCTTGCCTTATTTCAAGCGTGCACTATCCTTCATGATCTATTACTTCATCGCCATACCGTTTTTGTGGATTTATTTGACATTGTTAGTAGGTGTCAAATTCCGCAACCGCAGTAAACTTAAACAGATAAAGGGCGGAGCTATACTCATCAGCAATCATGTACATACACTTGATTCGGCGATGAACGGCATCGCAGCCTTTCCGCGCAAGCCGGTGTTCACAGGGCTGAAAGCTAATTTCAAATTGCCTGTGGCGGGTTTTCTTGTCAACATTCTTGGAACCGTTCCTGTTCCTGAAACTCTCGAAGAAATGAAAGTTTTCTTCTTTGAGATGACAAGACAGGCGCGCAGCGGACGGTTCATCCATTTCTTCCCGGAAGGAGAACTAAAACAATACGACAAGGAACTGCGACCGTTCAAGAAAGGCGCATTTCAAGTTGCCGAAGAAGCTTCCGTCCCGGTTGTTCCAATTGGTATCAGTTTTCAGGATAAGAAGTGGATTTTCCCGCTCTTGTCGCCACATAAAGTCATTTTGTCGGTCGGTGATCCGATTTACCCAGACAATTTCAAGTTGAAACGAGAGGCAATCCAAGAATTGAACTTAGAGTCTTTCGAACAAATGAACGAACTGATCCAAAGCAAGGCCTAATTTAAGCCGAAGCCTGTCTTCGGCTTTTTTATTGCCTGTTTTACGCATGCTATTGTCAGCCTCATGATTGGCGTTTATAATAGATGTTGAAAACGAGGTGAAACGCCTTGAACAAACTGAAAAGCAGACTGACGCGAGCTAGAAGCCTCATCAGCATCAAGACTTACAAACGGCCGATGTTGTTCGTGATTCTTTTGATGGTCCTTTTGAACCTGTTGATTCTTTCGATTGCAGCCCTCATCGCACTATTCATCGATGATTCCTTCAGTGGATTCATCGATGCATTTGCCAATGGTAGCTTGAAGTGGATGTTGACGCCAAACGCAATCTTGGCGATTGACAATCCGAAGTTGCTGATATTGGCAGTTTCTGTTTTGGTCACTGGATTGATCCTGTTCTCAGGAACAATCATCGCCCTTACCACCAACGCAATCAAGGATTACTTTCAACAGAAGAAGAACGGTTCGGGGAAGATCTATCTCGAGAACCATATCGTCATTCTCAACTGGAACAATAAAGTTCCGGAACTTGTCGCAGATTTGCTAAATGTTCAGAATCGCGAATTCACTGTGATGATTCTTGCGGATGTGGACAAAGTCCATGCGGAAAAACAAATAGTAAATACAATCCGAAAATCAGCTAGAGATGACAAAGAACTTGCCAACTTGAATGTCTTGGTGAAATCCGGCGATCCGTTGATCCAGAGCGATCTTCAAGACATCTCGATCGCCAAGGCGAAGACTATTTTGATCATGAACAAGGATATTCATCAAACTGTCAAAAAGGATATGCCCGAAAGCGATTTGAATGTCATCAAAGTAATCCTCAACCTTGGCAGAATCGAATTTGAGAACAACCCTCCGATTGTCGCAGAAATCAAGAATATCGAGACTAAAACCAAGATATTGACTTTAGAAAGAGTTGTCCATACTCTGCACGAGCATGTGCTACTGCCGATTTGTTTTGACCGACGCTTGGGGCAGATCATCGCCCAGACAATCATCAATCCCTTGATGGAGGACGTTTATCTATCCTTATTCTCCTTTGAAGGAGTTGAGGTTTACGCTGCCAATAATGTCAGTTTTGAAGATGCTCTTGCAAGATGCTCGCATTCGTTTCCTATCGCAACAATCAATGGCAAAACATTCATGCTTGCCCTCAACGAGGATCTTGTCTGTCGGGAATCGGAAACTCGAGTGAAGCCTATCCCGGTCAAAGTCAAAGCTATAGATGAAATGACAGATCTTGATGTCTATATCATCGGTAGAAACAACAAACTGGATTTCATTCTCGAAGCATTCAGGCAATACGAAAAAATGCAGAAAAGCAGCTTTAGGTCGCACTGGGTCGAAGAAAGCGATTTGGGTATATTTGTTAAAGAGATCAACGCTCTGACCCGACCTGCAACGCTGGTACTTCTTAGCGAGGAAAACCAAAATCAAGAAAGTCTTGACGCCAATGTAATTGACAACCTCATCTATCTTGAAGGACATCTCAAAAAGAATGATGTCAATATAATTGTCGAATTACTTGATCCAAGAAACGACCACATTATCAAAGACTTCAACATTCGCAACACGATTATCTCCAACAAAATCATTTCATTGCTTCTAAGCAAACTCGCGCTTTATAAAGAAACAGCTGTTTTCTATGAAAATCTTCTGACGATTGCACCGAATAACGAAGGCGACGACGACCAATCCATAATCATCAAGAGTTCTTCAGAAATCATCAACGAAGAATTGCCGATCATTTTCGCATCCCAGAAAGAGCTTATCGTTTCACTTTACGAGGCTTACGCAAGAAAAATCATGCCTCTAGGATATTTTCGTGACAGCAAGTTGAGAATGTTTAGTGGGAATCTGAATGATTCCGGATCTGAAACACTGCAAGGAGACGATCTATTGGTATTTATGAAACTTTGACAGGAGGGCATCATGAAAGTTAAACCGAAAATTCATCAAAGTGCAAAGATATTCCCCGGGGCTCAAGTCATCGGAGATGTAACGATCGAGGCGAATGTAAATATCTGGTTCAATGCCGTCATACGCGGTGATATGGCCAGTATTCATATCGGCGAAAACACGAATATCCAAGATAGTGCTATCGTCCACACAGACACTCTTAGCCCAACTTATATCGGAAAAAACATAACTGTAGGACATGGAGCAATCATCCATGCCTGCACCGTAGAAGACGATGCATTGATTGGCATGGGATCGATAGTTTTAGACAATGCGATTGTCAAACGAGGGGCTATGGTAGCTGCAGGATGTCTTGTCCCACCTGGAAAAGTAGTTCCTGACTATGCTTTGGTTGTTGGCAATCCGATGCGAATCGTCAGGCAACTTACAGAAGCGGAAATTGAAGCAAATCGAGAAAATGTCCGGAAATATCTGCATTTGATGGCCGAATATGATTAGACCTTTGACGCAAAAAGAAACGGCAATCCTAGAACAAGCCAGGGCATATTGTAAAAAAGAATTCTCAAGTGACACCAGCGGTCATGATTTTCAGCACGTACTGAGAGTTGTTGGATTGACGATTAAGATGCTCAAGCATGAAAATGCGGATCCTTTCACGACCTTGTTAGCGGCATTCCTACACGACCTCGATGATCCGAAATTAATCTCGAATTCTATTTCGCGCGTTGATGAGTTTCTGGAGACGATCGATATCGATGATGCCATCAAAGCCAAAGTCAAGAACATCGTCGCAAACGTTTCTTTCACGCGTCAAATGTCCGGAAACATTGTGGATTCTATCGAAGGACAAATCGTTCAGGATGCGGACAGGCTTGATGCTATGGGAGCGATTGGAATCGCGAGATGCTTTGCATTTGGCGGGCATCGCAATCGTCAAATTTATTCTGGCAGCATCGATGACAGTTCATCACTGGCCCATTTCTACCAGAAACTTGTAAAACTCAAGGATCTAATGAACACGAAGACAGGCAAAAGGATCGCAAAAATCCGACACAAGCGTCTTGAAAGCTATCTTTCCTGGTTTCACCAAGAATGGAACGAATCGCTTTAGCGAAATGATTTGTCTGCCTCCATGATGATATTTCCAATAAAAAACATTTCCTTTTTTCCCCAGTATCTGGTAAAATATCTATTGTTCGGGAAGTAGCTTAGTTTGGTAGAGCGCTTGGCTGGGGGCCAAGAGGTCGCAGGTTCAAATCCTGTCTTTCCGACCACTAGATTATTATACACCGCTTGAAAAAGGCGGTGTTTTTTTTGCTTCATTGGATTGGAGCTGAATTATGACTTATTTTTAAAAAAAACGGTTGACGTGTTGTCGAGATTATCGATAAACGATACAATAAAAGGTAATTACAAGAAGGTGATAAGTTGGCCAAGTTTAAGGAATATCAAAAGAAACTCCAGCGACAATCACGATTTGAGATGTTGAAGACTGCTTTGCAGTCTGTCGCAATAACAGTCAGCGCTGTGGTTGCCGTTGTTGTTTTTGTTCCAAAAAGTCCGATTGCGACGCTTGACAATGTGCAAGCATTCACCAATGAGGTGGCTTTTCATGTTGAGGTAACTGATGAAGACAACGCCATATATCCAGGTTCATTAAAAGCGATACTGGAAAACCAGACGGAGCGTTACGAACAAAGTCTGGATCTCGGTAGTACCTCTGGATCATTTATCGAGTTGAATGCGAATACGCAATACGATTTGAAGATTGTTGCGGAAAAAGGTTTCGGTCTCGAGACGCTTGTCCAAGAGACGGTAATAACCGAAACTAGGGTTGGCGGAGCGATCACTTCTAACACATTGCTGTCTTCACCTGAAGCTGATTTGCTCGATTACGATATCGGATTATTGGTAAGTGATCCTGAAACAGAGTTCAAGGAGATCTATCTTCGATATGGCACGAGATATGCCTCAGAGACTGAAATCACGAATTATCAAACCGTGACTTTGACACCTGGACAGACAAGTTTCATGCTCACAGGGATCTCGAACTTTAACCTGCTCGTATCGGTTATTCTCGAAGGAGTTTATTTTGACGATACAGTTATTGTACTTGATGATTTTGAGTTCAATACACCGTTCAAATTGTATGCCTTCTTGGAACCGATGCAAATCAGTGATGAAACCATTGTGTTGTCAATGTATCTTGACTCAACTTCAGGACTCGATGCCAATTACCAGATAATCGTCAAGCAGGATAAGATGACGGTTAAATCAGTTCAGGTAGATACTGATGTGGGCGAAGGGATGCATCACGGCGTTGAAGTCGAGATTTCAGGTCTTAAGCCAAATACAGTTTACACGCTTGAACTGGTCGCTTCATATATCAATCCGATATGGTTGACAAGGGAAGTTGCGTTGATCAGTAGCGCCGAAATTGAGACTTTGTCGAACTTCAGTTCATCAGTGAATGTGATTGAAACTGAATTATATTATGAAATCACGATAACGCTAGAAGATCCGGAACACAACTTTCAACTAGGATATTATGAAGTTTATCAAATCGAACCTGATTACGAGTGGTATTATTCTGGCGGACAAAATGGGTTCACTCCATCCGGAGAAACAAAATCGACGACATTCACAATTTACAAGCCGGACATTGAAAACTATCGCATCGTCATTGGGGTTCGTTCAGACACAAACTATCTGAACAGCGCTACAATTTATGAAATCAATCCATAGGGGAAAAGGAGAATATCATGAGACTGGGATTTAAGGAAAAACCAAAATCGGAAAAAATCCGGATCATAGTCGTTACCGCAATCATTTTTATTTGTTTGTTTTTAGGAATGTTTGCGCCGATTATCTTCCCGGGAACAGGATTTGCGAATGTCATCAACAACTCTCTCGGCAAGTTCTTTAACTTGATCAATTTCTTCACCAACAATTATGTTGTTATTCTTGAAAGTCTTGCGATCGTCATCTTTGTTTGGATCCTTGACAAGATCATGTTGTTGCTGGTGACTTTGTTCACTCGTAAGGGTCAAAGATCGGAAACAATCGGAAATCTTTTGAAAAGCGTAGTCAAGTACTTAAGCGTGATTATTGCTTTATTCTTGATTCTTAGCGCTTGGGGAGTTCAAACACCGACATTGTTGGCTGGCGCAGGGATCGTCGGATTGGCTTTGTCATTCGGTGCACAGAGTTTGATCGAGGACGTGTTCAGCGGGCTGTTCATCATCTTTGAAAAGCAGTTTTCTGTCGGTGATGTGATTCAAATCAATGATTTTCGTGGGATGGTCAAGGAAATCGGAATTCGAATCACAAAATTTGAGGATTTGAACGGTGACATCAAAATTATCAACAACTCGGACATAAGAGGTGCAATCAACACATCCAGTTCATTGTCACCGGCAATTTGCGATATATCCATAAGTTATAACGAAGATATCGTTCGAGTCGAAGAATTGATCAAGAAAAATCTTGATTCGATCAAAAAAGCGATACCTGATATCGTCGAAGGACCATTCTATTTTGGGGTCGAGAAACTGGCGGATTCAAGCGTTGTGTTGCGAGTTGTCGCAAGAACGAAAGAGACCAATAAGTACTCAGTTTTGCGTGGGCTAAACCGGGAATTGAAACTTCTGTTTGACAAAAACAAGGTCGAGATTCCATTTCCGCAAATTGTTGTTCATCAGGAAAAAGAGGCAAAAGCTGAATAATTGTTTCTATATGATATTTAATTGCTTTCTGGCTTGATCGTAAATTTTACGATCAAGCCTTTTCATAATTCATCCTATCAATATTCAGTCATATTCGTTGTCAGAAAGAATCATCTGTCTTGTCATCAATCATTTGATCGAGACCATTGATGCAGTTTTCGTGACGTAATAAATATAGCAAGCAAGTGCTAATTTTTTGTTTGCAAAACCAACAAAGCATGCTATAATATTCTCACAACGGAGTCATAGCTCAGCGGGAGAGCACCTGCTTGACGTGCAGGGGGTCGGGGGTTCAAACCCCTCTGGCTCCACCATAAATCTCCACGTCTGGGGAAGTTCAATTTTATTGAATTTCCTTTTTTTGTTTCATTCGTTGATATTTAGCTTAACTATTTGTACGATATTGGTATCTAGAATGATGCTCCAAGAGATTCAAGCATAAGAAAAGAAGCATTCATCGTACAAGAGCAGATCATCTTCACAGTACAATGTTTTCGGATCGATCTTCGGGATTTCTGCGCTTGCTAGATAAATTGACTGGACGGTAAATTAATGGTAAAGAGCGTTTATCATTACTAGAAAAAAAACCGCTTTTTCACAAAGTGGGAGTTTTTTTTAGACAGATGCATCAATAATCAGACCGGTGGATATTTTGCTTTCAAAACTTGAAGCAGTTCCAATGCCAATGATGACAGGTCATAGTATTTGCTCGTCAGGTTTGCCATCGAGACTGCTTTTGGTGTCTGGAAAGTATCCTGGTTGACGTTGATTCCTATTCCGATGATCGTCGCTTCATGCTTGTCCCCTGTATACAATCTCTCGATCAGGATTCCCGCAAGTTTACGGCTGTCGACATAGATGTCATTTGGTGCCTTGATAACTGCGTCGATCTTTTGAGCCGCCAGGAAATCGACGACAGATCTCGTCGCAAACCTTATCAATGACTCATTCGGGAATTCATCCTTGATCAACAGCGAACAAAGCAGATTCTTGTCCTTCTCTGCTTCCCAGACGCGATTGAAGCGGCCTTTGCCTTCGGTCTGATAAGAAGCCCGGACAAACGTATGGTCTGCCATAGTCTTATGGTTGGTTTTCAAATATTCGTTTGTCGAGTCGATCTGGTCAAACGTCAAGATGACGGAGACAAATCCAGACATCAGAAATAGATGAAAGTGAATTCAGCTTCGCAGGCCAAGGCCTCACCTACATAAGCCTTGCTTTTTCCCAACCCGAATTGCTTTTTCTGTTGTTTCAATTCCACTTCAAGACGGAGAGTGTCACCGGGGATAACCTTTCTTCGGAATTTTGCGTGCCGGATCCCAGCAAAATAGACGCTCTTGTTCTTGTTTTCCTCTGCGGATAAGAGTGCAACTGCACCGGTTTGTGCCAATGATTCGATGATCAAGACTCCTGGCATTACCGGTTCATTTGGAAAATGCCCGGGGAAAAAGAAATCACTTGCGAGAACATCCTTTTCGCCTATTGCCGATGCTCCTGGATGGAGTTCTATGATTCGATCTACGAGAAGAAAGGGGTACCTATGGGGTATTATCGCTTCTATTTGCTTACTATCCAAAATCATATTATTCCTCCCATTTTTGGAAAACCAAAGTAGCATTGTGGCCGCCGAAGCCAAGACTGTTTTTGAGTGCATACCGGACATTCCTTTTTCTGTAATGGCCTGGCGTATAATCGAGATCACATTCAGGATCAAAAACTCGGTAATTGATTGTCGGTGGAATGATTCCATTTTGTAGGGCACGCACTAGGATGATCGATTCGATAGCACCGGTTGCGCCCAAGGCATGGGCGTGCATGGATTTGGTTGCTCCAATCGATATCCGATATGCATGTTCGCCAAAAAGCATCTTGATGCCCTTAGTCTCTAAACGGTCGTTGTAGAAAGTTGAAGTTCCATGTGGACTGATGTATTCGATTGCTTCGGGGCTAATTCCAGCATCGTCCAAAGCCAGCTTCATGCATTTGACTATGCCTTCCGCTGTTTCGTCAGGTTGAGTGATGTGAAAAGCATCGCAATTTGCACCATAGCCAAGAATTTCGGCGAGGATTTTAGCATTCCGCTTTTTTGCATGAACGTATTCTTCTAGCAACAGGATTCCGGCTCCTTCAGCCATGACGAATCCGGTGCGTTCTTGGTCAAAGGGTATTGATGCCCGTTCGGGATCAAGGCTTGGGGATATGGCTTTCATACTGGCAAAACCGCCGACACCGATTGTGCTGATCGGTGCCTCTGAACCTCCGGCAAATGCGAGTTCTAGATAACCGTCCCGGATATAGCGGAAGGCTTCTCCGATGGCGTTTGTCGCCGAGGAACATGCAGTAACGATTCCCATTGCTGGACCTTTCAGCCCATAACGGATCGCGATGTTTCCCGATACTAGATTGATGATTGAATTGGGTACGAAAAACGGACTCATCCTGTCTGGAGTGCGAAAATGTGCTTTCATCGACTCTTCGTTTATCGTGTTCAATCCTCCGATTCCCGAAGTGACAAAGGTTCCAAAACGGTCATGGTCGAAAGAATCATCTTCGAGTCCAGACATCTCCCAAACTTCTTTTGCGGCGATAATGCCAAAAATCATGGTCCTGTCAAGACGCTTTACTTCCTTTGCCGGAAGGTATGCCTCCGGTTGAAAATCTTTGACTTCACCGACTAGGTATTGTTTTTGGTTACTGGCGTCGAATAGCGTGATCGGTCCGATCCCATTTTTCCCTTCAAGGACAGCTTGCCAAGTTTCATCAACATTGTGTCCGATCGGATTGATCGTGCCAAGGGCAGTAATGACAACTCTGCGCTTCATATTTTCCACCTCCTAGTACATGACCAGGCCGCCATCGACGTTCAACGTCTGACCGGTAATGTAACAAGCTTCGTCGCTTGCGAGAAAAAGCACCACTTTTGCAACATCTTCAGGTTTGCCAAAGCGTCCCAAAGGGATTTCCTTTAAGTATTTTTCTTTTGTTTCCAAAGGTAGTTTTTCGGTCATCAATGTCTCGATGAAGCCTGGAGCGATAGAGTTTGCAGTGACATTCCGTTTTGCAAATTCTCTCGCTACGGACTTGGTGAGCCCGATCACTCCAGCCTTGGATGCGGCGTAGTTTACCTGTCCCGCATTGCCGGTAAGACCGGCAACGGAAGCGATGTTGATGATTCTTCCAAATCGGTTCTTCGCCATCATGGGAGTTATCAGTTTAACCATGTTCCATGTGCCTTTGAGATTTGTCTTTAGGACAAGATCAAAATCCTCTTCACTCATTCTCAAGAGCAACTGGTCCTTGGTGATACCGGCATTATTGACAAGAATATCAATATTGCCAAATGCTTCGAAGGCATGCTCGACAAGTGCTTTTGCCTGTTCGAATTCCGAAACATCAGCTTGATAACACAAAGCTTGATGACCGGATTGTTGTAGTTTGGCGACTATATTCCTGGCTTTGGTCTCGGAATGGTTGTAATTGACGACTACTCTGGCACCTGCTTCACCCAATATTATCGATATGGCTTCTCCAATTCCGCTTGCACCGCCGGTGACGAGGGCGGTTTTTCCTTCGAGTTTCATAATATCTCCTTTAGTTTCGCAATGTCTTCAGGCGTATTGATCGAAATAGTTGGTAGTTCAGGGGCTATTTTTCTGGCGAAGTTCTGAAGTACGTTACCCGGACCAATTTCCACAAACATCGAAACGCCCGTTTGAAGAAGATTGGCAAATATGTCGGTAAACCGAACTGGACTCACAAGTTGGTTTGCAAGGATCGAGTCGATTTCCTTAAGATCCAGTATTCGGGCATTGAAGTTCATGAATATTGGATATTTGGGTTTCGATCTCTTTGCCAAAACAAGTTTTTCCCGAAATATTCGGGATGCGTCCGTCATCATTGTAGAATGAAATGCGCCAGATACAGGCAAATAGACGAGTCGATTGTAGCCAACTTCGCCTTTGTGTTCGGAAAACAGACGGATGGCTTCGGTTTCACCGGAAATGACTGTCTGAGTCGGGAGGTTGTAATTGGCAATTTGCAGAAGGTGTCCGGATGCGGATAGTTTATTACAGGTCAATTCAATTATTTTCTGGTCGCCACCGATGACTGCGGCCATCTGGCCGGGATTGGATGATGCCGCCTCAGCCATGAGTTGGCCGCGGTACCTTACCAGTCGCAACGTTGTTTCGAGGTCGAATACTTCGGAAGCATACAAGGCAGCGAATTCTCCTAAACTGTGACCGGCGAGATAGAGATCAGCGCTGTTCAATAGTGGTGCGACTGATTGATATATAAGTGTTGAAACTGCGGTTATCGCTACTTGGGTATATTCGGTCTGATTCAAGAAGTCGTTGCTTTCGAAACATAGATGCTTAAGATCGACGTGAAGCATCTCTGCGAGCCAATCGAAACGCTCATGAAATAGAGAATCGATGTCATAAAAGGATTGACCCATTCCGACAAACTGACTGCCTTGCCCGGGAAAGAGAACGGCAATTTTCTTCATAGTATCTCGAGTTCTTTCTTGTAGGCGACAACCCCTTCAAACAACGATTCAATGATATCTTCGACTGGAAGTGGTCTGTCGACAAGTCCGGCGATCTGTCCTGCCATGAATGATCCGGTTTCTATATCGCCGTCAAACACTGCCCGTTTCAGTGAACCAAGAGTAAGCCTTTCAAGTTCTTCCCGCGAAACACCTTTTTGTGAAAGAAGAACATATTCACGTGCCATCGGGTTTTTGAGTACCCGGACTGGAGTTCCTGTCTCCCTTCCGGTTACGATGGTATCGCTGTCTTTTGCCCGTAACACCATGTCCTTATAATTCTGGTGTATCGGACATTCGTCAGCCACGAGGAGCGCTGTACCGACCTGTATGCCCTTCGCACCGAGTGCGAAGGCGGCGAGAACACCGCGATAGTCACCAATGCCCCCGGCGGCGATGACCGGGATCTTGACTTGGTCCACAACCTGAGGAATGAGTGCCATCGTCGTCAATTCGCCGATATGACCACCAGCCTCTTGTCCTTCGGCGATGATCGCATCCGCTCCTGCCCTTTCCATGCGTTTTGCCAATGCTGTACTGGCGATGACGGGAATGACAATGATACCCGCTTCTTTCCATTTTTCCATATACTTGCCGGGGTTACCGGCTCCAGTGGTTACAACCTTCACGTGTTCTTCGATGACAACTTCGGCGATCTGGTCCGCATTCGGACTCATCAACATAATATTTACCCCAAAAGGTTTGGATGTCAGTTCCTTGCATTTCCGAATCTTTTCCCTGACAGTTTCTTTGTCATCAGCGGCAGAAGCGATGAGTCCGAGACCGCCGGCATTGCTGACGGCAGAAGCAAGACGGTGATCAGCAATATTGGCCATTCCGCCCTGGATCAAAGGATATTTAGTCCCAAGCAGTTTTGCAATTTGGTTCATGTGTCCTCCTAAATGGTCACGAGACAGGCCCCATAAGTCAGTCCGGCACCAAAGCCGACCAGCAATACCTGTTCTCCGGGTTGAAGTGTTTCGGTTTCCTGCATTTCATCAAAGGCAATGGCAATTGAAGCGGCAGAAGTGTTTCCGTATTTCTGGATATTCACATAGAACATATCAAACGGAATGTCAAGCGCTTTTGCAGCGCTTTGGATAATACGGATGTTTGCCTGGTGGGGTATGACTCTTTTGACTGCTTCTTTAGGAATCTTTCCGTAGGCAAGTATTTCGGAGATCGAGGATTCGATAATTCGGGAAGCAAATTGATAGACTTTCTGACCTTCCATGTGGATATAATCATCTACATAAAGAATGAGTTCTTCATCAGGCTTGGCAGAAATGTTAAAATACGCAGGTTTTTTCCTGTCTTTTTCCAAGATCATTGCGCCAGCTCCGTCGCCAAAAAGAACACACGTATTCCTATCTTGATAGTCGATGACGTTCGAAATGACTTCAGCACCGATGACCAATGCGCTTTTGCAGGCATTGTTTCTGAGCATTTTCTCCGCAATATTGAGTGCATAAATAAAACCGGTACAGGCTGCATTGATGTCGAAGGCAGTGACGTTTTTTTGTTTGCTG
>JAFGQT010000129.1 GCA_016935515.1 Bacilli bacterium | reverse complement strand
GATTTAAACATTATATCAAAAAAACCATACTGGAATCTCTCCAATATGGCTCTTTTTATTTTCTGTCTGTTTTAATCGAACGCTTTCAATTGAGCGCTTTTTTGATGTCAAGATTGATCTTTCCGTCTTTGATTTCGATTATTCTGTCGGCTTTCTCGGCAATGTGACGATCATGGGTAATAATTATAAAAGTAGTTTGGAATCGTTTGTTTATGTCACGCAAGAGGTCATATACTTGTTCTGTCGAATCACTGTCGAGATTTCCCGTGGGTTCATCGGCGAGAACCAGTTTTGGATTGTTCATCAGACTTCTAGCAATTGCGACACGCTGTTGTTGCCCACCAGACATGTTTACGGCCAGGTTGTTCTTGACCTTGGTTAAGCCAACTATGTCCAACAGATCATTGGCACGGTTGATCGCTTCCTCAGTCAGAGGTTTCTTGGCGATTCGATATGGCATGAGCACGTTCTCAAAAGCGCTGAACTCGGGAAGTAGATAATGAAACTGAAAGATGAAGCCGATAGTTTCGTTTCTCAGCTTTGCTAACGTTGTTTTGCGAAGTTTGGAAGTTTCGATGCCGTTGATGTGGACAGATCCGCTTGAGGGATTGTCCAACGTTCCAAGGATGTTGAGAAGCGTACTTTTACCAGAACCGGATTGGCCGATTATTGAGTTGAAGGAACCCGATGGGAATTCAAGATTGATGTCGAAGAGGACCTGAGTTGGGAATTTCGATTTTTCGCCGTAGATCTTGTTTATGCTTTTGAGTTCAACCAAATTAGGCATTACGAATCACCTCGATTACGCTTAAACGTGAAGATTTTCTTGCTGGGATCAATGCGGCAAGCGTAGCAGCCAATAAGGCGATTAACGCTGAGATCGCGATGAAGGGACCATCAATAAAGAGGGGCACGACCGGATTTCCGCTCGCATCCAAAGCAAAGGTAGTGAATGAATATGAAAGGCCAAGGCCAAGCAACACACCGCCTATGGCTCCGAAAAGTCCTAGAATCAAACCTTCAAACAGAAATACCAGACTGGCATCCGCGTCTTGAATTCCCATTGCTTTCAGAATGCCTATCTGTTTTGATTTCTGCATGACGGTGATTGCAAGCACAGAAGAAATGCCTAGAACCACGGAGATCATGACGAAAATCTGGATCATCAACGAGGAGATGCTCTGGCCTTGAAGGCCGCTCAGCAATTCGGCGTTGTTTTCAATCCAATTCTCTGATGTCAAGCTGGAATCGTCAAGGGCTGCCATTATATTTTCATCAGTAGTTTCAGCAGCGAAGACGTCCTCGACCTGAGTCTCGATTTGCGAGACTTCATCGCCTATACCTAGCAGTGCTTGTACTGACGGGATGGTAGTGACTGACCAAGTGTTGTTGATCGCCGCAACATTGAAATCAAAGAAGCCAACAACAACGTAATCAGTGGAATTGATTGTTGGTGATTCGAAGGAAATCGTATCACCGATTTCCAAATCGAGGGCTTCCTTCAACCCGATTCCCAGAAGCAGTTCTTGGGGTTGATCAGGCAATTCGGAGTTTTCAGTGAGTCTTCCCGAAAGTCCATAAATAGAATCGGCACTAGGGAACTGCAGACCTCGAAGCAGAATAGGTTCATTATCTGTGGATTTCACTAGTGAGCCGTTGACGCTGATAGTTGGGGTTACGGATTCGATGTTGTTATCAGCCTGTTGAATGACAGCGATTTTTTGTTCATAATCAGTGATATAACCAGCATCTTCAGTTGCCTTGATCGTAATTTGTGAAGCGGAACCGATGGTTTTGTCAACCAAGCTTTTTTGCAAGCCGCTGATAAGGGAGCCGATAAACACTTGTACTGACACTCCAACAGCGATGCCAAGAATGATAATCAGCGTCTGAGCTTTTCCCGAGAGCAGGAAACGCTTTGCGATTGAGAATGCAAGTTTCATTTGAACACCGCCTTGGCAAGTGTTTGGATTCCGGCAAAGTCGCGGATATGGTGATCGTGAAAAACCTGTTCAAGTGCTCCTGGTTGTAAGAATGCCTGTCCGCCCACAATAATTTTTAGCTCAGGAAATCTTTCTTTAAGTCTATCGGTCACCTTTTTGGTGACGACAAGATTGTAATAGTCCGTTACGCTGAATGCGATGTAATCTGGATTTAAGGCCTGAACTGCCATGACAATGTCATTCGTTGGAGTGTTTGCGCCAACATACATCGCATCGAATCCAACTAAAGAGAAGTAATTCGTGATCATGATAGCGCCAATCTCATGAAACTCTTCCTGAGGGCAGACAACGACGACTTTCACTTTTTTTTGAACATCTTTAGGTTTTCTTTTGATGACTTCACCGTAGGATGCTTCTAGAATGGTGCGGATGATCGAAGTTCGCGCGTGTTCTTTCCAAATACAGAGCTTTTCATTGTCAGATGTGCATTGGAATTCATGCAAGGATCTTGCGAGCAGATTCTCATACACATCTTTCAGGTCGTTATTAGGATTCGCAAGCAATTCTAAGGCATGTTCAACTGCCGAATCTTTGTCCTCAAGTTCCAAAAAATGGATGAATTTTTGATAGTTTTTCTCGTCCATATACAACTTCATCTCCTTTGATTATAAAAATGTCATTATCATTTGATAATGGCTCAAATCCAGGTTGGCTATCAGCCTCGCCCTTTATTTCATTTGCTCATGTAATCGTGGCTAAGTAATTCAATAGTAATTATATATTCATTTTTGTTGAGTGTCAACTAATCTACCGACAATATATGCTCTGACTTTTGTAATTGGCTTTTTTGGGCGGAGGAGTGGCAAAGGAACGGTTTTTATGCTATAATCGTAACTGACATGAAGGGAGTGAATAACGAATGTATTATACGCTTGCTCTACCAATTTGGGCAGACATTACTCTTACTGCCGCTTTGGCGGCGATTATCCTCGCGTTATTTATCATTCAGAGAAAATGGACCATAGATCATCAAGAAGCGATCAAGAATTGGCAGGTGTGGCTTATATATCTTTTTGATTTGGTTTTCTTCATCGGAGCTATTTTATTATCTATGTTTTTGTGGGAGTTTGACTTTTCGCTGGTGACAACAGACATTGTCGCTAATCTGGAAACATTTCTTCTTGAAAAAATAGGTGCCATAGTCGGAAGCATAGTCGCGATCTTCATCGCTTTGGCGATATTGAAAGTCACAAAACTTGCGCTTTTCCACGTTGGGAAGAAAGAAGGACCATTACAGAAGCGGAAAAAAACAATTGCCAAAGTCACACAAAGCATCATCAAATATGTTGTTGGTATCGTCACTATATTAGCGATGCTTGCCATGTGGGGCGTCAATGTTTTGCCAGCATTGGCAGGGCTGGGGATGCTTGGACTCGTAATCGGTCTTGGTGCACAGAAATTTATCAATGACTTGATCAGTGGCTTCTTCATCATCTTCGAACATCATTTCGACGTTGGAGATATCATCGAAGTTGCCGGGTTCAAGGGTGAAGTTACAGATATCGGACTCAAGACGACCAGAATCAGAAGTTGGCGCGGAGAAGTGAAGATACTTGCGAATGGCGACATAACCAATTTGACAAACTATTCACGCAATCCTTCGATTGCGATCATTGATTTTGGGATTGCATATCAGGAGGATGTGGATAAAACGACAGAACTCCTCAAGGCTGAACTGCCAAAATTGAGAGGCGTTTTGCCGGAGATGTTGGAAGACCCGCAAGTTCTCGGTGTGATGAGTTTGGCAGACAGCAGTGTCAACATTCGCGTCATCTGCAAGACAATGACGGAGAAGCACTATGGAGTGGAACGTACGATTCGCCAGAAAATCAAGGAATTGCTTGATGAAAACAACATTGAAATTCCCTTTCCGCAAGTTGTTGTCAGACAAGTCAAAACAGAATGATTCAGCGGCCTTTGGCCGCTTTTTTTCTGGTGTTGAAATGTATAGATGACAATTGAATTACCATATGCCATATGATATAATACATAAGAATTGATTGGGAGCGTGTAAACATGAAGAAGATATATTTTGGCGACTTGGAAAAACTGATTGGAAAAGAAATTGTTCTCGACGGATTTGTGGATAAGATCCGTGATTTGCAATACGTGCAGTTCGTCGTTTTGCGCGATTCTTCCGGGAAAGTCCAAGTGACCGTCGAAAAAAATGATCAGAACAAAAATATAAATGAGAAAATCTCAACGTTGACGAAAGAGAGCACTGTCAGATTCACCGGTCTGCTTCAAGCCAACCAAAACGTCAAATTGAGGCAGATGGAATTAGTTCCTACTGATTTAGTCGTCACCAGCCTGAGCGAAGAAGAACTGCCGATAGACATTCTCGATTACACTAACAAGTCCAACAAGGAATTGCGACTAGATAATCGTTTTCTTGATTTGCGATTAGACAAGAACTATTTGATTTTCAAGGCCCAGACACTAGCGGAAATGGCGATGCGGGAATACTGGTTGGAAAACAATTTCATTGAGATCCATTCACCGAAGATTCTTGGGACCGCTTCCGAATCCGGAGCCGAAGTCTTCAAACTGGACTATTTTGGCAAGACCGTCTATCTCGCACAGTCTCCCCAATTCTACAAGCAAATGGGCATGGCCTCCGGCTTCAACAACGTTTTTGAGATTGGGCCAGTATTCCGGGCAGAAAATTCGCATACCGCATATCATGCGACAGAGTT
>JAFGQT010000020.1 GCA_016935515.1 Bacilli bacterium | reverse complement strand
TGAGATTCAGGTTTCTTGTGGACTTCTTTGCCTCTTTTTGCCCAACGTATCGTTCTTTCGACAGAGGATTTCATGTACTCATAGTCAGAATAAAAAGGCGCACACTCATCAAAACTCATGATGATATCGGCTCCGAGAACGTTCTGGACGCGGATGCTGTCTTCAGGCGACATTTCGAGTAGTTGGCCACTCAAGTGATGGCGAAAAGTCACGCCCTCTTCTTTTATCTTGCGAATATGAGCTAAACTGAAAACCTGAAATCCACCGGAGTCGGTGAGAAGCGCTCCATCCCAGTTCATGAAGCCTTTGACATCCTTATGTTTTTCGATAATCTCGGTTCCGGGCTGAAGCCAAAGGTGATAGGTATTAGCGAGTATCAAGTTGTCACTGACTTCGCGAATCTCATCATGAGACAGCGTCTTGACGGTTGCTTGGGTGCCTACAGGCATGAAAACTGGAGTTGGAATATCCTTGCCATTAGTATGCAAAATCCCACATCTGGCTCCAGATTGCTTGCAGATGTGGGTGGTTTCAAACTCAAAAGCCATCGTTAGAGAATGATTCCGTAGGTTTCGCCAGTCAAACCTGCGGCGTTTCCTTCATCGGTGTCAATGTGCATAGCAGATGCGAAATCATTGCGAACGCGAATGACGACATCATCGAAAATCAAGGAACGATCAGGTGAAACTATCTTTACATTGACTGATTCCTTGTCCTTCAAACCGAATTTATCTGCGTCTGCAGGGGTGAGATGAATATGGCGTTTTGCAATGATCACGCCTTCCTTGATCTCAATTTGACCCTTTGGGCCGACGATCGTGCATGGTGCGCTTTCGGCTGTGTCGCCAGATTCACGTACCGGAGCTTTGATGCCGATGGTCCTGGCGTCTGTCAGCGACAGTTCTACCTGAGTTGCTTTGCGGATCGGCCCAAGGATTGAAACACCTTCAAGCTCACGTCTGGGACCGATGATTGTGACTTTTTCTTCAGCCGCAAATTGCCCAGGTTGTGACAACGGTTTTTTGACCGTCAATTCATATCCGTTGCCAAATAATATATCAAGATCATTTCTTGACAGATGAACATGTCTCGCAGACACTTCAACGAGGATTTTTTTCTCCATGTTAACCTCCTGTAATGCATGAGAATTATCATGTTTATTGTACTATGTTATGCCGTTTTTCGCAATCCAAATCGCTTTTTTGTTGTAATTTACGCCAGATGAATATATAATTATGACGCATCCGCAGTTCGTAACCATCCTGCGATATCAAAACTAGGGAGAGATAATATGAATGAGCTTTACTGGTTTCTCTTTGCATTAATCAATTTCTGTCTGTTTATCGGTGCCTATAAACTGTTTGGCAAGTCTGGGATCTATGCATGGATTGCTGTGGCTACGGTGCTGGCTAACATCCAGGTCACTAAATCCATCACGGTATTTGGCTTGCATGCGACTTTAGGCAATATCATGTACGGAACCATTTTCCTTGCGACCGACGCTTTGAATGAGTTGTTCGACAAAAAGTCGGCGACTAAAGCCGTCATGATGGGCTTTTACGTGTTGTTAGCCACTTTAGCAGTCATGCAATTCTCATTATTGTTCATTCCAAACGAGAGCGATATCGCCGATGGAGCACTCAATACGATTTTCGGATTCATGCCCAGAATCGTCTTGGGTTCATTAGTCGCATTTCTGATAAGCCAGTTTCTTGACGTGAACTTGTTTCAGAAAATCAAGAATCTGTTGCCGAGCAATAAGTTTCTTTGGGTTCGAAACAATGGTTCAACTGCAATTAGCCAATTGGTGGACACGCTGATTTTCGTTCCGATTGCCTTCCTCGGAATCTACGAATTTGAGGTTGTCTGGCAGATATTTGTCTCTACATATCTGATAAAGCTTCTCGTGGCAGTATTGGACACGCCTTTCTTATACTTCATGAAAACAGTCAAACCATTAGAGATTAAATGAAGACTCCGCTGAGTCTTCATTTTTTTCTGATGAACATCGAATCACCGAAGGAAAAGAATCGGTATTTTTCTTTCACAGCTTCATTGTAGGCGTTCATGATGATTGCTTTCGAACTGAAAGCCGAAACCAACATCAACAAAGTGGATTTGGGAAGATGAAAGTTGGTGATCAAACCATCGATCGCTTTGAAATTGAATCCCGGGTAAATGAATATGTCAGAATAGCCGCTCGCGGCTACAAAATCACCATGATGTCCATGAATGGTTTCCAAGGTACGAGTCGAGGTTGTCCCCACGGCAATGATACGTCGTTTTTCAAAACGTGCAAGTCTCAATCGTTCTGCGGCCTCGGCCGATAAAGCGTAATACTCCTCGTGCAGACGATGTTTTTCAACATCCTCGACCGCTACCGGACGAAAAGTTCCAAGTCCGACATGCAAGGTCAGATACACGATTTCGACGCCATTAGACTTTAGTTCTAAGAGAAGTTCGTTCGTGAAGTGGAGTCCGGCAGTTGGAGCTGCAGCACTACCCACGACCTTAGAATAAACTGTTTGATATCGATCTCGATCTTCAAGTTTAACGTGTATATAAGGTGGCAGCGGCATTTCGCCGAGTCGATCGAGAATTTCAAGGAATACGCCCTGATAGAGCATCTCAAAATGACGGATTCCTTCAGGTAGGACTTTTACACATTTGGCGACAAGGGATCCGTCGCCAAAACTTATGATCGTTCCTTCTTTAACTCTACGCGCAGGTCTGGTTATAGTCTCCCAGACATCGCCTTCGACCTGGTTAAGCAACAACACCTCGATCTCGGCACCAGTGTTCTTCTTGACGCCGATTAGCCTTGCGGGCATTACTTTGGTGTCGTTCATTACCAAGACATCGCCAGGCACAAGATACTTGCCCAAATTACCGAAAGTATCGTGCTGTAAATCAAGGCTTTCTCGATCTACGAGCAACAGCCGGGAATCAGTTCGATTCGCCAACGGCCTTTGGGCTATGAGTTCTTCTGGCAGATGGTAGTCAAAATCACTTGTTTTCATTCAAAATAGAGTCCCTTGATATGATTTTTTCAAATGTCTGTAGGCTTTTTCTGTAACCACACGGCCCCTTGGCGTTCGCGATAGATACCCGCTTTGGATCAAAAATGGCTCGTACACGTCTTCAAGCGTCTGAGGATCTTCCGATATCGATGTCGCAATCGTCTCCAGTCCTACTGGGCCACCGCGATACTTGTCGATGATCGCTCCTAGATACTCTCTATCTTTGCGGTCAAGGCCACATTCGTCGATTCTCAATTTTTCTAGAGCTTTACGCGTTATATCCAAGGTGATGGTTCCATCTCCAAGTATATCTGCGAAATCACGAACCCGGCGGAAGAGTCGGTTAACGATTCTCGGTGTGCCGCGACTGCGTTTTGCAAGCTCGACAATCGCGTGTTCGTCAATGATGCAGGAGTAAATCTTGGCGGTTCGACGACAAATAGTCTCCAAGTCTTCGGGCTCATAGAAATCAAGTCGATGCACGATTCCAAATCTCTCACGGAGCGGACCGGAAAGATCTCCAAAACGGGTGGTAGCTCCAATCAAGGTAAACGGCGGCAAATCGACCCGAATCGACTTTGCGCCCGAGTCTTTTCCAACAACTATATCGATGACAAAATCCTCCATTGACGAATATAAAATTTCTTCGACTATCTTCGGCAGCCGATGGATCTCGTCGATAAACAGCACGTCCCCCGGTTCCAAGGAAGTCAGGATCGCAGCTAGATCGCCGGTCCTCTCGATCGTCGGGCCGCTACAGATCTTTATCGATACTTGAAGCTCGTTGGCAATCACTTGAGCGAGCGTCGTTTTGCCCAACCCTGGCGGCCCATAGAGCAAAACGTGGTCAAGTGACTCAGCCCTTTTTTTGGCAGCTTCTACAGCGATTTTCATCATTTCTTTGACACTGGTCTGACCGATATATTCTGTGAAATATTGTGGACGCAAGGTAACTTCAATCTCGTCGTCCATCAAGAGCGAATTACTGACAATGCGTTTGTCCATCTATCACACCTCGTATTATATTATATCAAATTTCTGGCCATTTTCATCTGATTTATTTCTCTTCGTTTCTTGAAATACTGGAGTATGTATACTATAATAGGCACATAGGGTAACATCGGAGTGGTAAAATGGCAAAAAATCGCGATATCTTATCACATTACCTCAAGCATTACCCAAAACTTAAAGCTGATTTCGAAAGCGTTCATGAACAATATGAACGCGATTTTCGAATTGTTAGCGATGACTATGCCGATGAGATCGAAAAAATCAAGGAGCAGTATCGTATTTTTGAGGAAGATCATCTCAGACAATACTTAGACAAGGAAATTGATTTCCAACAAGCTAGAGAATTCATTACGGGCGAGTATCAATCCCTTTTTGACCGGCTAGATGCCGATGTGGCCAAGCATAACGAACAAAAAAATGCTATCATTCTCCAAGAAAACCAAGCTTTCGAACAAGTCTTGAATGAGATTGAGGAACTTAGATCCGCAGCAAAAACCCAATATTTGGAACTTACCTCTGACATCAACAACCGAATTGATCATGAAATGAAGGTCCATCACGACTTCATCAACGAGGAAGACCGAAAATTCAAGTCGATTCAAAAAAATTATCAAGAGATCAATTCCGAACAAGCAAACCGTTTGTTGTGGACAATCGAAGCATCAAAGAACGCTTTGATCGATCTTGGGGCTCAACTGAAAGAAAATTCCTTCCAGCACGCCAAATACATGAACGAATCCGTACTCAAGGTTTTGGAGTCGCTGCGCGAAACAAAAAACAAACTTACGGTCCTCTTTAAATCGACGACCGACATCTTCTCACGTCAAAAAGACAAGATTGAGCGGTTGAATCACGAACGTCAGAAACCGCATACGCAGTTGAATCAGACCATTATCCGTCAATATGTGCGCCAAATCCAAGAAGTCAACCAAAAAAAGACCAGTTTCGAACAAATGATCCGCCACGAACTGAAGACTTCACTCAAAATCATTGGCACAAGAATTCTGAGATATGATTACGAAGGCAACCGCGTCGAGACAGAGAAAGCGATCCTGCAATATGAAATCGTCAAGAAAAAAGCTGAATACCTCTTGCACCGCAACCAAGCGATGTCGGATCTTTTGATTTCCAAATACCAGAATGAGATAAAAAAGATTAAGATCGACTCCTTCCGAAGAGTCGAGGAAATCAAACTGGCTTACTTTATGCCAGCGGCCTTCTTCCAGAATAGTATCAACCTCTATAGCAACTTCGCTTTCTACGTGAATGAGTCCTTTGATGATCTGGACAATCTCCTTACCGATCTGATCCGGTTCAATCAGAAGATAACTGAAGTTGAAGGCGACTATGTCCGCCAAAGCGCGAAAACTGTCGAAGATTACAAGATCAAGGTAATGGTCCAAGTGAACGGCGTTACGACCAGATTGACCGATTTGATCACAAAAATCGATGTTTTGAGCAAGGACATAATCACGCTCGAGTCAAATAATCAACTGGAAGTCGCAGAAATACGCAAAAAAATGGAAAGCACAGACATTTACGGCGACTACCAGAAATATCTTGTCGGTTTGGATAACGATGAGTACTTCGCTTGTTTCCAACACGATATCAACATGCAAAAAATCAAGTCGGAAATGGCTTATAAGGAAGAACTGCTCGAGATTGACCGTCAAGTTACGAATATCCACCTGAAACAACAATTCGAAGTGGCTAACAGAAAGCATCTAACGAACATCGCGATAAACGAAAAGGAAATCCATGACCTTGCCTATGACAAGGAACTTGCCTATTTCTTCGCTCGCTATGACCATGAATTGAAAAACTTGACGCTCAAAGAAAAGTCTGAACGTGCCAAGCTTAATTTCCGCATGGTGCGACATAATTTCCAATTTGCCGCTAAGTACGATGAACTGCGACAACTTCACATCAAGAACCGACAAGAAGGCAGCCAGCACGTTGTCGAGTATGTATACAATACCCAAAAACTCATCGATCTAAATGATTCTGAAACTGACGTTGTCCTCAAACAGATGGAGCATGACCCCCTCGATCGTGATTATGGCTACTATTTGAATTCCTTGAGAGAAAAGACTGTTGAACTTCTTTTGGAGCAGGCGCGAGTGAAAACGGCGAACAACGCCCAGGCAATTGAGATTTATCATCATAGATTTTTTGATGCAAAGCAAAGGATCACTTCAGTGTTATCAGAACACAGGGATTTGTTGAAGCGGTTGCTGATAAATCTAGACGAGCACTTTGCCGTTATCCAAGCTAGCTCGATCACGACTTACCGAGCTTATTTGTTACGGGTATTGCGAACTCTCGATTCTGCTAAGGACATCGCTTTCTCAACAATATCCGATCTCAACCCCGACAAGGACTTGACTGAAGCAAGACATCAGTTCAACACCAACTATGAGCAGATGGTGATTATTTCGCATGAAACTTTGACATCAATCCCCAAAGCGAAGAACAAAGGCAAACGTCTAAGACCACTTCTGGAGAAATTCTATATCGAATCCTTGGAATTGTTCAAGAGACTCGAAGACCTCTTCTTCTTGAATCTGGATCAAGCTGAACTGAGCATCATTGAAAGCGACGTATTGTATATTCAACGCGTCAATGAAGCAACTCAAAAGACCATCAAAGTCGTTGAGGATGAATATGATCATCTCATCTACCAGGCTGTAAAGATGGGGAAAAAGAGCAAGAAGAAAGCCGCTCATCTTACCCATCTGACCCAGACGCTGGATGAACAACTCAAGGCCAAAGTCAGAAAGGTCAATGCCGCTTATATGGACACGATGAAATCGGAAGCTGACAAGCTTGAATACATCAAGCGTTCGCTTATTAAGATTGTTCGTGACAATGAACACGCCATGGCCTTGCAGGACAAAGCCGAAAAAGCAGAATTCGTCCTTCGCAGGAAACAAATCGATAAACAATATCATGATTTCGTCAAGGCTTATCAGCGATTGAAACAGCTCAATGAAGACGCCTATAACCAAGAGATAAGCTATATCAATCGTTTGGGCGATGCTAAGGCTAAAATTTATCAGGATGCACTTTTGTCGCTGGACCAGAAAGTTGTCGCCTTGCCTTCGGGCTCTTCCGACCTAGTTGGCAGACTGGAAACCGAAAAGGAAGCTTTGGTCCAGAAGCGTCGAGTGGATTTGCTTCAACAATATGCGATCATCGAAGGAAACAAATTTACTTCCCGACCGAAGTATTTGAAACAGATCGAGGAAGTCAAAAAACGCTTGCCGGATGATTACTTAGCTTTATATCAAAAGATGCAACTCGCGCAGAAAGAATTTCTCGAGCAGTATTTGGAGACAGAAACTTCGTTCTCCGACGACTTTCGAAACTTTCTTCTGTCCCAACAAAATTATCGTAAAATCATTGAAACTGATGACATCACACAAAAACCTTTCGACGATTACTTCAAATTGCAGACAGAGTTATTGAACATGACTACCGAGGCTTATCAGACCACGATTGAGAAATCTGACATGACAAAAGCCAAGATCAAGGAAACCGAAGCCAAATCGAAAGAAAGACAGGAACGCATAATCAACGGATAAGGAGGATCGTATGGGCGACTCAGATCGTAAACTGACGAAGGATCTCAACAACAAACAAACGTATGTTGACGCCTCAGGCGCGGCTTTTCAAAAAGAGCTGGCGCTTTTTGAGCGTTTCTTCGACAAGATCACCAAACAGGCACGTAATCATCGCCAGATCGCCCTGAACAACCTCGAGGAAGTCGAGGAACGTCTGAAGAAGCTTCAAGAAGAAGCCATATCGCTAAAAGATTCAATCTTCTATCACGAAGAGACCGTAATCGTCGATCGTCAAGAGATCATTGCCAAAACCGAAGGCGAAGTCCATCTGCACAATAGCTTGCTTCTCGACAATGACCGCTTCCAAGCAGATGACATCCTGTCAACGATCGACTACCTAAACAAAGCCTTGATTCAAGTCAAGATCGACTTCTTTGAGACTTTTTCCAATCATTACCTGAAAACGATCCT
>JAFGQT010000128.1 GCA_016935515.1 Bacilli bacterium | reverse complement strand
CCGCGGATCCCGTTTCCAACCGTGGTCGTCATCATATCCTTGATTCCGTCAGAACTCTCGAAGAATTCAATGGCAGACTGGGCCCCGTTCTTGCTGAGGATGATCTTGTTGTTCGAGAAAATGACTTTCTCCAGTGATTGTCCGTTCGCAATGGTCCTAAATTCTTCAGGATCGTTCTTATCGGAAATTCTGGCAAACGGAGAATCCGGAGCTACATATGTTATCAATATATAATGCTTGCCTTCAAAATTCAGATCGTCCTTCAGGGCAATTCCCCATTTGGATGAGTAATAGCCATCTATTGTATCCGGGACTTCATAACCATCAGCATCAAGTTGTCCATCATAGTATACATTGTAAGTTTCCGGATGATAGTTGCCTGTTATCAACCTGAATGACAACAATCCGCTTCCATTCTTGATTATGAAGGCAAACACAAGGATCAAGATCACAAGACCAATCAATGATACAAGTCCGATCGTTACGCCGATCAATTTATCGGTGGCTTTTCGTTTTTTGTGGTTCATGATGAAAACCGTCCGATTTTATTTTTGAAATGATTGAGCAGAAGATTGCTGGCGATGATGACGAAAATCAATACCACTCCCACGGAGAAACGAATATCATAATCAATGCCCGTGGTTTCCTTGAGTCCTAGCAACATTGTCGAGGTCAAAGTCCTCGTTGTAGCGAAAAGATCAAAACTCGGTCCGCTTCCGGAATTTCCGGCAACCATGCTGACAGCGGTCGCCTCTCCCAATGCTCGTCCTATGCCAAGGATGATTCCGGTAAAAATACCTGATTTTGCCGAAAGCAGGGTAACTCGAAAAAAAGTCTGGATCTTCGATGCCCCAAGGGCCAAGGATCCTTTTTCCAAATCGCGATCCACCGCATTTATGGCGGTAATCGACAATAATGTGATTGTTGGAAAGATCATTATTGCCAGTACCAAGACTGTAGATAAGGCGGAAATACCACCTGCAGTCTGGGTATTGAAAACTTCCGCAACGGAAATGACGAACTTGGTGATGATCCCCAAACCAAAAACGCCATAAATAATTGAGGGGACGGCCGCAAGCAATTCGATAATCGTTTTAAAAAACGTACTGAAGATGCGGTTAGTCATCCTTGCAATAAACAACGCTGACAAAACAGAAACCGGAACCGAAATCAAAGCCGCAAGGATTACCAAATACAATGTGTTTATCGTGACAAACATGATCCCGTAAACGTTTGGTGGAACAAACCAAGTAGTACCAGTGAGAAATGGAAGGATCCCCACTCGCAAGTCACCGTATTGTGAAACTAAGAATGGTGAAACGCCTCTTTTCGTCACAAACACGACGATAAACACCACAAAAGAGGCGCTGATTACAGTCGGAATCATCAATGATAATTTGACTAGTTTGTCGATTCTGTGTTTTCTTGTCGAAAATGCTGCTTTGTTCTCCATCTCAAGTTCTCTCCAAGCAATGATGGCAGACCATATGCTTTTGGTCTGCCGTCTTTGTCATATTTTTGTTTCTTGCTTTATCAACCAAGGTCTGACCATGAATCGGTCGTTCCATCATATATTTTCTTAACGTCTTCCTTGGTTAAGTTTGTAATGCTTGTATTTTCGCCATTCACAACTACCACGACTGCATCAAAGCAGATGAATCCGTAAGTGTCAGTTGCGCCCGGTTCAGTATCTTTAAACGCTCTTGAGGCAAATCCGATATGTAATTTGTTGGCTCCGTCAGCTTCCGATCCTTGGGTGCGTTTATAGGCATCACCTGATCCGGTATGGTTATGCTCGACAACGAAATTACCGCACTTGGCGCTGAATTCCTGAGATAGGGCTCTTGCGACGGATTCAACTGAAGTTGACCCTCCAAAATAGATCGTGATTTCTGAATTATCTGATTCACAAATCGGATACTGGGATTTGATGTCATCCCATGAAGGATCTTCAGTTTCGATCGAGACAATTCCAGAACGGTTCTGAATCGTAGCTTTACCGTCCACGGTCGTCATGTACGCTACAAACGCTTCAACGATTTGTCTTTCAGTTTCCATTCCGGTCCAATCTGCGCGAGTCATATAATTGAAAGGTCTTTTCAAGCCGTATGTCTCGTTCAGAACGTTCGCTTCGGTCGCTTCGACTCCTTCAAAAGAAAGTCCGTTTAATCCTGATTCCGCCAAAGACGACAAGGAAATGTAGCCGATACCGTAAATATCGTTGTTAACAGATGAGATCATGCTGCCGTTTCCGTCGACCTCAACATATCCCGTTACCAAGACGCTGTTGTCGGCGACGGCGTCATCAAACTCGATCCCACTGAAGAAGGCGTCTCTTGTTCCGGAAGTTGTATCACGGGTATATACTGTAATGTTACTTGTTTCATCAAAAGCATCTGTAGTAACTGATGTAGTGGTGGTTGCTGTTTGGCTTGTGGTTGTCGTTTCGCTATCGCATGCCGCAAGACCGAAAAGCATCAATGTCATAAATACGGTCAATATTTTTTTCATTATGAATCTCCTTTGTTTTTTTCTTTTTCCGAACCAATCTTAACAAAAGAAGGAAAGCGGAAATATCATATTAGCGTAAAGAAAAGTAAAATCTTTGTAAAACCGATCTGATGTTTTCACTCCGCAAACCCATCATGCCGTGCTATAATTAGAGAAAAGATCGAGAAAGGCCGAAGGCAATATGAATACACTCACCAAAACAAATATGTCCATCTTGAAAAACAAGAAACTCTATTTGCTTGACATGGACGGTACTCTTTATCTGGGAAATCGTTTATTTAAAGAAACGCTCGCGTTTCTAGAACAAATCAAATCGATGAACAAGCGCTATCTGTTTGTGACGAACAATTCGTCTAAATCTGTCAAGGCTTACATCGAAAAACTTGCTCGATTGGGAATTGCTTCTACAGAAAAGGATTTTTTCACAAGTTCAATGGCAGCTGAGATATACTTGAAAAAAAACCATCCCGATGCATTAACTTATTGCATGGGCACAAGGTCCTTCATAGAAGAGCTTGTACAAAAAGGAATCAAAATCGACAATTCTCCGTCAGAAAAAACCGAAGTTGTTCTTTTGGGATATGATACGGAACTCAATTACGGAAAACTTGTCGATGTATGCAGGCTTCTGTCTCGAGATATACCATATTTGGCAACCAACCCCGATTATGTCTGCCCACATGAATTCGGGGTTCTTCCTGATTGCGGCTCGTTTGCCCAAATGCTTGAACACGCAACTGGAAAAATGCCTCACTTTCTCGGAAAACCCAATCCTGAATTCTTGTTGATGGCAGTTGAGAGCGCCGGCTTTCAGGTAGAAGATGCGGTTATGGTTGGTGATCGTCTGGAAACGGATATATTAGGTGGAATAAACGCGAACATGACTACCGTTTGTGTCTTATCGGGAGTTACCGACGAAAAACTGCTTGAGATGAGCGATGTCAAACCTGATATTGTCCTTAGCTCGATTGCGGATATTCTGGAATCTTTAAGAAACTGATATTGTCAATCAAAAAAAATGTCGGTCTGACTTTACGCCAACCGACATTTTTATGTTTTCTTTAAAAAATCAATTATTTATCATATTTTGCAAACGGATCATCATCGTCGTCAATTGTTTTCTTTTCTTTCGCGACTTTTTCCACGACTACGCTTTTGGGGTCAACTACAATCCACATGATGATGTATACAAAAAATCCCGTGCCCGCAAAAACGATGAGAAGCACCCAGATGATTCTGATTAACGTTACGTCCAAATCGAAATAATCGGACAATCCAGCGCAAACGCCTCCGATCTTTCCGTTTTCCACATCTCGGTACAATTTTCTGCTACTAGCCATCGTCAATTCCTCCCGTAAAAATAATTATAACATTATTATGTTGAAATCATCTACCCAAATTTCGGTGATTTTTATGCAAAAACCCTATCGAAGATCAAATCGACATTTCTAAGATAATATGCGATGTCGAACAGACTTTCGATTTCATTTTGATCAAGATATTCGGAGATTTCCTTGTTTACAAGCAAAACTTCTCGAAAATGTCGCTTATCACGAGTCGCTTGATTCGTCAGTTTTTGCATCATGTCGTATGCAATTTCTCTTGATGTTCCTTTGTCAATCAAAGCGGTCAAGACGCGCTGCGAATAAACGATTCCGTAACTGGATTCAATGTTTTCCAACATCCTGCTTTGGTTGACCACAAGTTCATTCAGAACTAGCGTGTAGCGGTGCAACATGTAGTCGAGAAGACT
>JAFGQT010000127.1 GCA_016935515.1 Bacilli bacterium | reverse complement strand
GTTGCATAAGCGATCATCAATGGTAATGAGTATCCCATTTCCAAGACCTTTGGCGCATAATCTGCAAATTTGCTCGTTACAGCGTTATATCCCAAAAACCACAAGAACACGGAAGCAAGAATCAAGTAAAGAGAAACCTTCTTCTCTTTCGATAGTTCTTCGACAGACTCTCCGGCTTGTTTAGCTTCTTCTACCTCTGTCAATCCGAATTTGACTTCTTCGGCTTCCTTTTCTTCAACTAACTTGGGTTCCCTTACTTTCCATAGGAAAACCGCAAGTACAACAAGCATCAGAATACCAACCGTCACAAAGGCGGGAGTATAGTTGACATAGGACAGTTTATCAAGACCAAAGGCCATCAACAGCACAAGGATCACAAGTCCGCCAATCGTTCCCATCAAGTTGATTATCGCATTGGCCTTTGAACGCAAAGGTTTGATCGTCACATCGGGCATCAAGGCAACGGCTGGAGATCTGAATGTCGCCATTGCGACCAGCGCAACAAACAGAACAACGATGAAGACAATGAAGTTTGTCGGATCAGAGGCCGTCAATTGCCACGCCCTGGCGCTGAGGTATTGATAGTAATAGTCTTTTAAATCGCGGGTCTCGAATTCGCTCAGATCGTCTGCGGCATTATCTGCGATTATTGTCTGCATTTCCGTATATACATTTTCGTTCCAGTCATCGTATTGCTTGTCCGTTATTTCACTGTTCGCCAGTGCGGTGGTTCTTTCTGTCGCCATGTTGTCAACGATCAAATCCCACTCACTGACCGTAAGGTCTTGCCCTTCGATGCTGGTGTAATCAGCCACGATAGCTGTTTCGTTTTCGATCTTTGTCGTCTGGTAGTTGTCCATGAACGACATCGTCATGAAAGCGAAAGCCGCTACAACGGTTCCGATGATGATAAAAGGAGTCCGTCGTCCAAGTTTTGAGTTTGTCTTATCCGAAATCGCTCCGAACAAAGGCAAAAGGAACAAAGCAAGGACATTGTCGAAAGCCATGACCACACCAGACCAAGTCTGGTTGAGACCGAATTTGTCAATCAGGGTCTTGGAAATAACGTTGTCATATGCTTGCCAAAACATCGAAATAAGAAAAAAAGCCAAGCCAACGAGAAACACTTTCTTGTAGTTAAGTTTCATACTCCACCTCTGTATTGATTTTTAAATTTCGTCTTTTTCATTATAACATGTTTTCTTTTGTGCAAACCGCAATAATCAAAAAAACAGAAGCTCGGCTTCTGTTTTTGAAATTATCGATTTATCAAACGCTATGGATCTTGCTGCCGAGATATCTGATGGCAAGCTCATTGTATTTGTTGACTTGGAGTTGCAGGGTCGAGATGTCGTTGAGTCCGGACTTGATTTTCACATATAAAGTTTTATGCGTCCTTAGAAGAAACAACAGTCCGATGATGCCGATCAAACCAAGCGCGACATAATTGCCGATCTCGGAATACGGATAGACCGGAAAAGCATAAAGACCAGCATAATTGACGTAGGCTCCGGCAAGAGCGGCTGCGAAAAGCAGGAATCCAAGGATCCTCAGCCAAACGCGATTCTTGGTGTATTCGATGTAATATTCAAAGTTGTGGATCGCATGCAGATCGGTTTCGTTCATCACTTTGCGTTTGACTTTGCGTCCACGTGAAAGTGAGACTCCGTTCGTATAGATGATCAGCCTTTTTGTCGTGAGCATGATCTGACAGAAATCCCTTTTGGCTTTGAGCTTCCGGAAATCTTTATAGATCTTCTCATTGGCATCGAGCGTCACATTCCGAAGAATATTATTTTTCATCGGCTTCACTCCCCCATAAACCTTACTGTCTAATTGTACCTTAAATAGGCGGTTAATTCAATAAATTATGAAAAATTAGGCATTCTTGTTCACGGTCTGCTTCAGCCTAACTACTTTCGTCAATTCACCAAAGAGCATGGGGATGATTCCTAGGCCTGCGGCTATTGCCAATTCGAGAAGCGTAAGCGATTCGATTTTGAAGATTCCAGCGATCGGCGGAACGTAAACCAGTAGCATCAGAAGCATGCAGGAGAACAATACAGCATAATTGACGTACTTGTTATTGAAAGGATTGGTTTGGAAGATGAATTTGGTTTCCGATCTTGCGGAGAAAGTCCGGAACAGCTCACCGAAGACGACGGTGACAAAGATCATCGTTCTGGCTTGGGTCAAGGAAGCGCCGCCGTTGTGGGTAAGCACTAGACCTAGTTTGAAACTTGCAAGCGCCGCAAGCATCAATCCCAAACCTTGGATGAAGACCTTGATCAGGGTTTGCTTGTTCAAGAGTTTTTCTTTGGTGTCTCTTGGCTTATCATCCATGATGTTTATCTCGCCTTTCTCCATTCCGAGAGCGAAAGCGGGGAAGGAATCAGTCATCAAGTTGATCCATAACAAATGGATCGCCAACAAGGGGATGTATCCTTCGAAGAAAGATCCCATCAACATCGCGAGGAAGATAATCAGAATTTCGCCAATGTTGCAACTGACGAGATAGATCGTGAACTTGCGGATGTTACTATAGATGATCCTGCCTTCTTCGACAGCGCTGACGATCGAAGCGAAGTTGTCGTCGGTAAGGATCATATTGCTGGCTTCTTTTGATACTTCGGTTCCGGTGATACCCATGGCAACACCGATGTCCGCTTGTTTTAAAGCCGGAGAATCATTGACACCATCACCAGTCATCGCCACAACTTCATGATTTTTTTGCAGGATTTCGACGATGCGGATCTTGTCTTTGGGAGTTGATCTCGCGAAAACGTCACAATGCATGATTGCATCTTCAAATTCTTCATCTGACATTTTTGCAGTTTCTTCACCGGATAAGGCAATGTGTCCCGGTTTCAAAATATTCAGTTCGGTCGCGATCGCCTTTGCGGTCGTTAGATGATCACCGGTGATCATCATGACACGGATGCCGGCGTTATGACATTTAGCGATGGCATCCTTCGCTTCTTTTCTCGGCGGGTCGATCATTGCGGTCAAACCGAGAAAGATCAAATCGTTTTCAAGATCCATTGATTTGGGTTCTTCGGTTTCCTTGTAAGCATAACCAAGGACTCGGAAAGCATTCTTTGAATACTCTTCGTTTTTGGCAAGCACCATTTCAACGTGTTCCTTGGTTATCGGAATAATTTCACCATTGATGCGGATCCGGTCACAGATCTTGATCAACTGATCGCAAGCGCCTTTGGTAAGAACCATATTTTTTTCTTCAATCTTGTTTATGGAGGTCATCATCTTCCTAGTGGAATCAAATGGATACTCGTTTAACTGCGGATACTTTTCGTTCTTGTCCTCTACTGTATAGCCACCCTTTTTCGCAAGCACCAACAAAGCGCCTTCAGTAGGATCGCCCAAAACCTTGTCGTCATTTTCGATGATCGCGTCGTTACATAAGAAACATACTTTGAGGATCGTGTCGAGGTTCCCGGATATTTCTGCTTTTTCATCCTTGATCAGAATGTCACCTTCGGGATTGTAACCGCCACCGGTAACGTCGTATTCATTGTCAAGGTCATAGACTTTCCTGACCGTCATTTCATTTTGTGTCAATGTACCTGTCTTGTCCGAACAGATTACTGTAGCTTGTCCCAATGTTTCGACTGTCGACAGGTTCTTGATGATCGCATGTCTTTTTACCATTCTTTGCATGCCGAGTGCCAAGACAACAGTAATGACGGCTGTGAGTCCTTCCGGGATTGCCGCGACTGCCAAGGCGATCGCGGTAAGGAAAATTTCAAAGATCTCATTGCCTTGGAGCCAGCCAAGGATAAACACGACTATCGATACGCCAATGCAGATCAAGCCAAGGACCTTGGCAAATTCATCGATGGTTTTTTGCAATGGTGTCTTGCCTTCTTCAACGGCATCAAGCATGGTCGCAATTTTTCCGATTTCGGTTTCCATACCGACGCTGGTGACGATACCGTAAGCTTTGCCATAAGAGACTAGCGTGGACATGTATGCCAGGTTGTATCTTTCCGCAAGTACGACTTCCGACTCGTATACAAGCGAAGCGTCTTTTTCCACCGGTTCCGATTCACCGGTCAAAGCGGATTCGTCGACTTTGAGATTAGTACTTTCAATCAAACGCATGTCTGCTGCAACGTAGTCTCCGGTTTCCATGTAGACAACATCGCCGACCGTGAGTTCGGTCGAAGGAAGATCTGTCATCGAACCGTTACGCAGAACTTTCGCATGCGGCGAACTCATCTTCTTTAATGCATCAAGAGCGTTGTTGGCTTTCTGTTCTTGGGTGACTCCGAGAACTGCATTGAGAATGACGATCGCCAAAATAACTAAGCCGTCCACAAGCCCTTCATCGGTAATGATGCCTGTGATGATCGATATCACCGCGGCAACCAAGAGAATTATTACGAGAAAGTCCTTGAACTGCTCGACGAACATTTGCAAGAGGGTTATTTTCTTTTTCTCTTTCAGTTCATTCAAGCCGTATCTCTCTTGGTTGATCCTTACTTGCTCATCGGACAAGCCTCGTTTCGGATCGACCTGAAAATGTTGCAATACATCTTTTACATTGCTCTGATAATGTTCCACTGCATTCATCCTTTCTTATTAAAAAAATAAGACTCATGCACAAGTTCGTGCATAAGTCTTGCCGTCAAGATCAAACCAGGCTTAAGGCCATGCTGTTGATTTAACCACGGAAAGATACTTCCGTCAGCTACTCCCTTATGTTCATATAATATGATATATTAGTTTCCCATTCGTGTCAATCGGTTATCTGCTTCTTTAACGACAATAATCAATATTCAACTGCACATCTTGAAATAATCAGCACTCAAATCAAACTATAATCTGATTACCTCGCGATATTATGTAAATCAAATTATTATTTATTCGGCAAACGTCTATTTTTAGCCGTTATCCCAAAATGTGTATCAACAAGCAACAATTCTTCACGCTATGAAAATGGGATCTACTTGAAAATCCCAATCTGTAGTTCGATTCAAGATGCAACTTGGTCCGAACAATAGGATATCATGCAAACAAAACTGCAATGTCAATCAAGAAACTCGCTTCTTTCGCGTTATCATGAACCACAATAAATTGCTCGCAAGGATGATCGCGCCAGCTCCACCTCCCAATATCAGTTCCGTGTGTTGATTCCAGAAATTAGCTATCGGCTTTTCCCCTATTTCTGGCGCTTCATAATGGTAGTCCGCCATTTTTTCTTTAACCCTTATTTGGAGTGTTTTCGAATATACGTCACCACTCTCATTCTCAAAATCAAGCGACAAATGATATGTCCCCGGAGTATTTGCATGGTTTGTATACGAATCATACACGACAATCACATTATAGTTTTCTTCAGGTTCAAGTTCTTGGGATTTGCTTAACAAAAAGGCAATGTCGCCCAAGGCTAGAACCGTGTCGTTATAAACTTGGATTATTGAGCAATCAAAATATACTAGAGGCCCAATTTCATCAACGACTGTTATATTCACGGTCTTCTCACTTCTATTTCCACTCGAATCAAAAACCTCAAAAATCATCGAATAAGATCCCAAAACATTGAAGCTCGATGAGTAGGTATCGCTCATTAAAGTCAAGCCAGATAGAACCCCATCATAATTATCGATTACATTCAAACCGGCTTTCACTTCGTCGATTGACATGAAAGAATCGTAGTTCAAAACGATTGTATCCACACCGCTTATCACTGGTGACTCTTCATCCGTTACTTCAATTTGAACTGTATAATATCCGGTGTTTCCACTCGAATCTGTAACGGAAAAATCCATTTCATAAACACCGAGTTGTTGACTGGACAAACTATACCTATCTTCGACTAACGTAATTGAAGAAGTTATGTCGCCGTCGTAGTTGTCACTTGCGGATAACATGTTTTGAATATCGGTTGGCGTATAAACCGAAGGGTAAACTGCTTGTACGATTCCGATGTCCGAAAAAATCGGATTGACCGCATCCACAACGTTGACTACTACTTCAAGTTCAGAAAGGTTGGAGCTTGAATCCGCAACAGTGAAAATGATCGTATATGTTCCGAGCGTCGAACTGAATTCAGTGTAGTTATCTTCAGAGACGATTATTGAACTTGAAACATCTCCATCGATCGCATCGTAAGCTTTGAGTGCGGATTTAATTTCTAAAACCGAGATCGGCGTATCGACATATGAAATCACTGTTCCTGCACTCTGAAAATATGGAGCTGTTGTATCAAGCATACTACCTTCAATATATGGTTCATACCCGTCATATGTGATGCCTTCTTCAAGCATGAATCCGGTCAAGCCAGACACATCGAAGATGGTGTTATATGAGAAATCAATCGCCATGTAATTAGTATTCGAATCAGTCCTGAACAAGATATAATAAAGTTCATATTGCGAGTCGTAAATAAAACTGCTTCCGGTGAATTCTTCTTCATTGATCATCGTCTCATTATCATATGTTTCAATGATGATTGCGGCTACCGGAGAATCATAATCCATGGGAAATGACAGAATATAGTCCGTATACGGCTTGACCAGAAATGGATCGATCGTAGCGTAGTAATCTCCAGTATTTGTGAAGTTGTCTTCAGATAGATAGTTCTGTCCTCCCGGTAGATAGTGAGG
>JAFGQT010000019.1 GCA_016935515.1 Bacilli bacterium | reverse complement strand
CGCTTGGCAAAAGAAGCCTTGGTCAAGGCCATAGAACGTCATGCAGGTCATTATATCCATCTCTATGGCTCTTCAGGCAAGCAAACCCTAGCGGAAGGCAAGGACCTCACCTCGGTGAAATATGCAATTGGAACCGGCGGGCCACTAACTAGACTTCCCAGTGGCGTTGAGATCATCCGTCAAGCACTTGAAACGAAAAACGAGTTGTTGTTGAAGCCAAGCGCAAACACTCAAATTTTGATTGATTCCAATTATATTATGGCCTCATTGGGTGTCATGGCAAAAAAGCACCCCGAAGCAGCCCTGATTTTGCTAAAGAACAGTTTAGGAATAAGGTGAAAACATGTATCCGAGAGTAATAATCGATACCAAGAAGCTGCTCGAAAATATCAACGAAGTTTTGCGGATCTGCCACAAGAATAATGTTGACACCTCGATGCTTGTGGTCAAATGTCTAGCAGGCGATGTAGCCACGGTAAGCAAAATCGCCGAGTTGGATTTTGCATACCTAGCAGACTCAAGACTTGATAATCTCGTTAGATTCCGATCTTTACCAAAAAAGAAGGCGCTTTTACGACTGCCATCACCAAGTGAAGTCGATCGGGTCGTGAAGTATTCGGACATGTCGCTAAATTCCGAATTGGACACGATTGTCAAGCTTGACCGAGCCGCAAAAAAACAAGCTACCAAACATGAAATAATGCTCATGTTCGACTTGGGCGATCTGCGCGAAGGAATTTTTTTCAAGGAAGATTATCTCAATATCGTCGCCCAAATTCTCAAGCTTGAGAATATTATCTTAAAAGGCATCGGCACTAACCTGACGTGTTACGGAGGAGTAATCCCCACGCCTGACAATCTGCGCCAATTGCTCGTTATCAAGGATACAATAGAGAATCGATTTCAAATAAAACTGGACTATGTTTCAGGAGGAAATTCGTCGTCGTTTCATTTGCTTGAGTCTGGACTTCTCCCAGAAGGAATCAACTGCCTTCGCTATGGAGAAATCTTCCTCATGGGAAGGGAAACCGCATATGGCGGGCATATATCGAGCCTTCACCACGATGTGTTCACGCTTGAAGCAGAACTTATCGAGGTTCAATCAAAGCCGAGTTATCCCATCGGCGAAACGGGCATGAATTCCTTTGGCGAGAAAGTCGATATCATCGATCAAGGAATCATGCTAAGAGGAATTCTCGCCATCGGAAAACAAGATGTGATCATCGAAAATCTTACTCCTAAGGATGCGAATATTTCCATCATCGGAGGCAGCAGTGATCATTTATTGGTCGACTTGACCAGATCCGATAAAAGGCTCGGCGACATAGTCGAGTTCAATGTGAATTATCCAGGCCTTTTGCATTTGATGAATTCCAAATACGTCAAGAAGATCCGAAAATAAAAAGCCGTCCAAGACGGCTTGTCATTTTGTCTTCTGGCGATTACGAATGTGAATCACCGTGTTGACTTTCTTAAACTCGAACTCTTCCATTTTCTCGAAGAATTGCAAAGGTCGGGTGTTGTCTCCGTAGTTTCGCGGATGGAAGCCCGGAAATTTCTTCTGGAACAATTGAGCAATCAGACTCCAGTATGCCCAACCATCATCTTCGACGTTGTCGTTGATGATGTTGGCCAGTTCGCTCTTAACCTTGTCCAACGGTGTGATCGAACTTTCTGACTTGAAAGAGTTCTGCTTCTTCTTTGGCGGTTTCGTTGTTTCTTTCTTCTCTATGATCACTGCGGGGGGTTCTGTTGCCGCAAGCATCTTATCGAGATAGGAGAATGTCTCGCAGGAGTTAACCAATGAAATCGGCGTCTTGCTTTCACCCATGCCGAAGACAAACATGTCATCCTCACGTAAACGTGTAACCAATTTGGTGAAATCGCTGTCGCTCGACACGATGCAGAAAGCATTAACCTTCCCAGAATAGAGAATATCCATCGCATCGATGATCAATGTGAAATCCGAAGCGTTCTTGCCGGAAGCATACGCATATTGCTGCACTGGAGTCATTCCGAACTCGCTGATTCTTTGTTTCCAAGGATTCAGCTGCGGAGTTGTCCAGTCACCATATACCCTGCGATAGTTGATTTTTCCGTATTTATTCGCTTCATCGATTATGATCTCAATATAATTTTGCGATATGTTTTCCGCGTCAATAAGTAATGCTATGCTTTTGTTTTCAATGTTCATATATCTCCCTCGTTTCGCTTAATTATAACATTTAATCCGCGTTTTGAGAATAAGTAATGCAATTACTGACATCATACAACTTAATCACCAATCAAGGAGAGTGCAAATGACACCCAAGAATCTTCAAACATGGATCGAAGAAATCGATCAGCTATGTCAACCTGACAGGATTGAGTTCTGGCATGGCACACAAAAGGAATATGATGATTTGATCGAAGAAATGGTAAGACTGAAAAAGGCAATTCGGATCAACAGTGACAAAAGACCGCGCTGTTATTTGTTCCGCACCGACCCTTCGGACGTTGCCCGCGTGGAGCACCGAACTTTCATTTCCACGACGAACGAAAGAAACGCCGGACCGACAAATAATTGGGTCCCACCCTCAGTCCTTAAGCCGAGAATGCTTGAACTATACAGAAACTCCATGAAAGGTCGCATCATGTATGTCATTCCATATTCCATGGGTCCGATCGGTTCAGAGTTTTCCAAGATTGGCGTACAATTGACAGACAGCCCTTATGTAGTCCTGAACATGCATATCATGACACGAACCGGTGACAAGGTACTTAAACTCTTGGAAAATGATGCGGCTTTCATCAAGTGTCTTCATTCCATTGGCTATCCTCTTGAAGATGGCCAAGAAGATCCAGTTTGGCCATGCGCTCCAATCGAACAAAAGTACATCTCGCACTTCCCCGAAGACAATATGATCTGGTCTTATGGATCAGGTTACGGCGGAAATGCGCTATTAGGCAAGAAATGCTTTGCCTTGAGAATTGCCTCAAATCTGGCAAGGCATGAAGGCTGGTTGGCAGAACACATGTTGATATTGAAGCTGACTTCTCCTGACGGAGTCGTCAAGTATGTAACCGGCGCCTTCCCCAGTGCTTGCGGCAAAACCAACTTGGCAATGATCAATCCAACCTTGCCGGGTTGGAAAGCTGAAACCGTCGGTGATGATATCGCTTGGCTTAGATTCAAAAGTGATGGTAGACTTTATGCGATCAATCCGGAAGCCGGTTTCTTCGGTGTTGCATCGGGTACTTCCTGGAAATCCAATCCCAACGCAATGCATACCATTGCTTCGGACACGATTTTCACGAACGTTGCTTTGACTGACGAAGGAGACGTCTGGTGGGAAGGAATGACCGAGGAACCACCTAAACATTTAATTGATTGGCAAGGCAACGATTGGTATCCAGACTCGAACCGAAAAGCTGCCCATCCAAACTGCCGCTTCACTGCATATGCAAAGAACTGTCCTTCGATCGCTGATAATTGGGAAGATCCAGAAGGGGTCCCGATTTCCGCAATACTTTTCGGTGGCAGACGTCCTTCAACCATTCCCTTGATTCACGAAAGTTTCAGTTTTGAACACGGCGTATTTCTCGGTTCGATCATGGGATCGGAAATAACTGCCGCCACGATTTCTGATGATATCGGCAAGGTTCGACGCGATCCGTTCGCGATGTTGCCTTTCATCGGTTATCATATCAGCGACTACATCCAACACTGGCTTGAAATTGGCAAAACGTCAAAGCCGGAGCTGTTGCCACGGATTTATTACGTCAACTGGTTCCTAAAAAACAGTGACGGAAAATACGTATGGCCTGGATTTGGCGAGAACATCCGTGTCCTTAAATGGATATTCAATCGCATTGATGGAGTCCGAGAGCCAAACATGACTGCGATTGGCAACGTTCCAAAGCCCGAAGATTTGGATCTTGAAAACCTGGAAATATCCGCTTCTGATCTTGAATTATTGTTGGAAGTGAACAAATCCGCTTGGCAAGATGAAGTCTTGTCAATTCGGAAGTACTACGAACTGTACGGTCGGCTGTTGCCTGCCGAACTAGAGCGTCAGTTGGAGAATTTGATTCTGAGACTTCAAGTTTGAATATATCTGGCAGATCTTGAATCGTGAAGGTCTGCCTTTTTTCCAACAGAAACCACCCCATGTTTGTTTCTCTTATGTAAAAAAAACTGAACAAAAATTAAATACAGTGTGCTATAATGCTTACATATAAGGTTGTGACTGCTCGTGAAAAAGATCGTATTTACAAAAGGAATATTGTTGCTTGCCTATCTGGTGTTTTTTCTGTTGGTCGAGATAGTTGCTTTCCGTTGGGTTGATTTCACTTTCTTGCCAAAATTTTTGATCATTGATCTACTGATCGCCTTT
>JAFGQT010000126.1 GCA_016935515.1 Bacilli bacterium | reverse complement strand
TGGTTGGGAATACGAGACGATCGGGGCGGATATCGACGAAGTCATCGATCCGGGAAAACTTCCCGAGGATATAGCTGAAGAACTCGCATATGAAAAAGCGTTACACGTGTTCAAAAAACATCGGGAGAGAATCGTGATTGGGTTCGACACTTTAGTATATACCGATACGCATATCTTCGGAAAACCGAAAGATCAAGAAGATGCGAAACGGATGTTGAGAGAACTTTCTGGGCGCGATCATTACGTCGTAACTGGCGTATCGATACTTGCGCACAAGATGTCCCGAACCTTCAATGTCAAGACAAGAGTCCGGTTCTATCCGCTTGATGAAGCAGAGATTTCGAGCTATGTGTCAAGCAATGAGCCGATGGACAAGGCCGGAGCCTATGCGGCTCAGGGGTTGGGCGCGAAATTCATCAATGAGATCGACGGTGATTTTTTCACGGTCGTCGGGATTCCGCTATCGCGAATATATCAAGAAATAAAAGAAATGCAACTTTTGGATTAAGCCTTCTTTCGGGAAGGCTTTTTTGTTGCGGCTTTATAACAAGCCGCTGCAATGCTGTCGCATACCCGCTCGTCAAATACCGATGGCAAAATGTATTCAGGGCTCAACTCTTTGTCCTTGATCAAATCTGCAAGACAATACGCTGCAGCTAGTTTCATCTCTAAGGTGATCGATTTGGCTTTAGCCTGCAATGCGCCTTTCATCAGACCCGGGAAAACTAAGACATTGTTGATTTGGTTCGGATAATCGCTTCTGCCGGTGCCGATGATCGTGGCCCCGGCCTTGCGGGCTAATTGTGGCATGATTTCCGGAATGGGATTGGCAAGAGCGAAGATGATCGGATTGGGGTTCATGCCTTTGACCATTTTCTCATTCAGAAGATTTGGGGCGCTAAGACCGATGAAGACATCTTTTCCTTTCATTAGGTCTTCCAGAGAATTGATATTTCCCTCAGGATCCGATATGTAATTTGCGTCAAGCAATTCCTTGACGACGAAATCATATTTGTCGTAATCCTTGCGATTGACGACGCCGTGGATATTATAAGCATAGACAGATTTTATTCCCAGCAAGTTTAACATGCGGATGACGTTGCTTCCGGCTGCGCCGGTACCTGAAACCACAACTTTCAATTCGTCTAGATGTTTCTTGGTCAATCTAGCAACGTTGAGCATTGCGGCGCTCACGACGATGGCAGTTCCATGTTGGTCGTCATGGAATACCGGAATGTCAAGTTTGTCTTGAAGTTCGCGTTCGATCCGAACGCAGTTCGGAGCACTGATATCTTCAAGCATGATCGCTCCGAAAGTCGGAGCGATGTTTATCACTGTTTCGATGATTTTATCGGGATCCTGGGTGTCGAGACAGATCGGGAAAGCTTCAATTCCAGAGAACTTGTATAGTAAAGCGGCTTTTCCCTCCATCACTGGCAATGCGGGAAGAGCAGAAATGTTACCTAGGCCTAAGACAGCACTGCCGTCTGTGACGATAGCGACAACTCTACCTTTAAGTGTGTAATTATACGCCAAAGCTTTGTCTTTGACGATCTCAAGACACGGTTCTGCAACTCCAGGAGTGTATGCAAGATTGAGATCTTCTTTGGTTTGAAGATCCATGATTGGTGTTACCTGCAGTTTTCCACGGTGGAGTTCATGATATTTCAGAGCCGGAGATTTCTGTTCACTCATCTTGAGATTACCTCTTTTCCATATCTATATTATATCATACACGAGAATCGGATATATTTGTTGATTTTTTGGCACGAAAATCAGCCAAATACGCCTGATTTTTTTGCTTGCATTTTGATTTGATGTTTGATATAATACCTTTGCTTGTAAAACTTACTATGATAAACCAAAAATCATGGCAGAAGGAGATATATCATGAAGAAAGACATCCACCCAAAATATTTTAAAGTGACTGTTACTTGCAGCACCTGTGGAAATACTTTTGAAACCGGATCAACTTCAAAAGAGTTGAAAGTAGATACGTGTTCCAATTGTCATCCTTTCTACACTGGTAAGCAGAAATTCATTGCTGCAGCTGGACGTATTGACAAGTTCAACAAACGTTACGGCATCCAGGAAAACGACAACAAATAAAACAAAAAAGAAGCCAGATTCTATGGCTTTTTTTGTTGCGGTTTTGTATAATGTGTAATGAACTGAAGGGGGGCAATATCGTGTATTTGAAACAACGCGACGGATGGATAGAAGTTATAACCGGACCAATGTTCGCCGGTAAGACCGAAGAGCTTATCCGCAGGGTAAAACGGCTGGAATACGCCAAACAGCATATCATCGTATTCAAACCGATCATCGATACTCGGTATGCCGTAAATGAAGTCGTATCGCATAATAACAACCGCACGAAATCGATCAACATCACGAAAGCCAAGGAAATCATGGATTATGTGACGGATGAAACCGAAGTCGTTGCGATCGATGAAATCCAGTTCTTGGACGAGGATGCGGTCGAGATCTGCGAGTATCTCGCTGATCACGGGATCCGCGTGATCGTCTCCGGTTTGGACCGGGATTTCCGCGG
>JAFGQT010000125.1 GCA_016935515.1 Bacilli bacterium | reverse complement strand
ATGTCACGAGCATCAGGATGATTCCTGTTGCGACTTCGAGGCCGATTCGATAATCGGGAATGATCCTCACCGGATCAACTCCCATGCCGTACGAATCATAGTTGATCAAGGTAAATAGACCGACAATGCTGAAAGCCAGTGAAAGAAAGACAAACAAGTAGCCCGATGAATTTGTCTGAAACCGCATTTTGTCGACCTTGATGTATTTTTTGTTCATAGGCTAAGCTCCGAATTAGAGAGTTTTTTTGCCTTAGCACGCTTAATTTGTGTGACAGTCTTAAAGATAGTGAAACCAATGATCAGGGCGATCTGGACAAAGAGTGCGTATGCGACCACAATTCCAAGGTCGAATATTTCTGTTCCAACTTCAGAAAAATTGAAGGTTGTGATGAATATCAACATGCCTTCACTCAGTTCCCCATACATAACCTTCAAAGATGGAACTAGTTCAAACAACTTCACCGCAGATAACGCAAAAACCACAACCACGGATACTATAGTCAAATAATTCTGAACATAGAACTTCCGATTGCGGTGGGTATTCATCATCAAATTGATTCCCGACACGATAACGCTCCACAAAGCCCATTTGAATAAAATCTTGTTCACAATTTGCGCTTCTGTGAAAAAATCACCGAACGGCTCTCCGAGTGCCCACCCAGTCGAAAAACTGAGCGTATATAGGAAAAACAACGCCGCAATGATGAGTGCGAGAATAAAAATTATCCGCTGAACTATCTTCATGTCAAATCCCCTTAAAGATGACTCCGGGAGGCGTATCTAGTACGCCCCCGGAGGCAAAATCATATGTCCTGTTTATAATCTAGTCTTTGTTACTCTGCACTAGTAATTCTCTGATACGCATCACGATAAGCTTTGATATAGACAAAATCATAAACGTCTATGCCATTGAATTCAAACATGTCCCAGTAATCTGCTTCTGCGGTTGATCCGCCGAGGCCAGAGAACCCATACTTGACCAATGTGATGTAGTTGTCATCGGTGAAGAGAGTCCTAAACGATGCGGCAGCTGTGATCATGTTAGTCTCATCGGAAGTCAAAGGATAGAATGTTGGTGATAATTGATACCAAGGATTGTCAGTATCAACCTGTCCGGCAAGTTTCAATACCCCTGCATTGACTGCAGTAAGAATACGATTGATACCTGCTTCGCCTTCTTCGGATAAAGTCTGGAATTCAAGTCCGAGGCTGCGGATGTGACCAATTGGCAACGTAGCGCCTACATATTGTCGCAAGTAATTGATCATGTTTCCGCCTGCCAAAGACTCCATTTCGCCAAGGGCGTCTTCGCTCATTTGATATACAGTATCGCTACCGTATTGCAACGTTCCATCAGTCCATCCTACTGGCCCATAAAGATGGATAGTACCAACAGAGTTCTCAGTCGAGTAATCATACAATTGGTCAACCAACATGATTGCTCTTTCAAGTTTGTCAGCGTCAGATGCTACATGGATCGGAATACCCCAAGCTTCGTTCTTGACTGAACGAGCCGCCTCAGAGAAGTGGAAGTAATTTCCATCACCAAGCCAATCGACAACTGGTGGAAGTATAGCTTGGAATTTCAGGTCAGCGTCTATTGTTCTGCCGGTGGTTATCAAACTTGTTGCAGTCGATGATGCATTATAGTCGTACGTAATGAATCCAGATGAGGTCGTCAGCAACAAGGTTCTCCAGTTGCCACCAGTCTCTGGATCTTGAACGATCAAACCGTCGTTGTAAAGTCCGGAAAGATCATTGACAGCGTCGACAAACCTTTGTTCATGACGAATGTCTTGAACCATGCCGTCCTCATCAAAGTACAACCATTCGTGGCGGCTAAACACACCGCGCATACCGAACATTTCCATGCTTCTCAACAAATTGCGGATTCTGCTTCCCTTTTGCTCTCTCGGGAACAAGACTTCGATAGCTGTCTTGACTCCGTCAGTATGATCGCGAGTCAAATACTTCGGATTCGCTTTCACGACATACATTAAAGCAACAAGCTCATCTGTGTCATATGCAGCGTCCGTTCCAGCAAATACGTCGGACAATTTGGTGTAGCCTTGGTCGCCATAAGTATTTGTCATGTGAAGACGGAAGGCATCTGCTAATTTCTTACCGGTAGGATCAGTTATAGCAGCCAAAGTGTCAAGAATGTTTGCCGAGTAGTTCTTTTCAACGACTCTGGTTGTTCCATCAGCATTGGCAACTGTAATGTCTACATCGATGCCTGTTGTAGGAATCTGTCTCCTAGTGTAATTGGTCGGCACAGTCGCACCAAGGTCGGTGTCGAACAATGATGTGTCAGCGGCATCGAGGATGTCCTCAATCCAGTCGATTCTCGCCAAAAACATTTGTTCCATTTCTCCGAAACCATCAAAATAAGGTGTGAAATAGATGCCGCCGTCAGCTGCAGTCATTGAAACCTTGACTGCTGGGTTGGCTTCCAAGAAAGCATTCAGATTTGGCATCCGATCCAAGTACTCAGAAAAATCAACAAAGTTGCCGTTGACACCTTCAGGACCAATCAAAGCACCGGTGCCGTTAACCAGATCAACACCCTCAAAGTTCTCTGTGAGGAGTCGTGTCCACTGCGCGCTAGTGCTAGTGTCTGAGGTCGTTGCCATGTCGACAAAGTCGATGTTGAGAATGTCGCTAATGGCTTCCCATGCTGGCAATAAGTCTCCATCCGTATAAGTCGATCCATTGAAGGACTCATAGGCAGTAGACTTGCGATAAGTGATACTCATGAGTTGTCCACCGGAAGTGTAGTTGATCGCAACATTGAGCGTTACTGGATCAAGCGGTGCCTCCGTTGTAGTTGTGGTAGTACCGGTTGTTGTGGGTTGAGTCGTGCCTGTTGTGTCTGTTCCGGTCGTCCCAGTCGTTGTGGATGTAGTCGTTGTTGTCGCAGCTGTCGTTGCCGCGGTTGTCGCAGCGGTCGTTGTTTCCCCACCGCAAGCCGCAAGAGCAAACAAAGCGATAAAGACGATTGTGAAGCTTAAAATCTTTTTCATATCTTTCTCCTTTTCTATGAATTTCTATTCTTTTACCCCACCGACGTTTACCCCTCGAGCAAAATACTTTTGCAAATAAGGGTAGATGACGACAATGGGGATGATAGACAATACTATTGCCGCATATACGAGCGAAAACTCGGAATACGGGTATTCAGTCACAATATCTGTGTTGGTCGCATTTTCCAAGATGCCACGCAATATGACTTGAAGCGGGTGTTCAGGTCCCTGGACCAAGCGCATGTTCCAGAAATACCCATTCCAACGATTGAGGGCATAGAACAAGGTTATTGTCGCCAGTGCCGATTTTGACATGGGCAAATAGACATTGGTCAAGACCTGGAATTCATTTGCACCATCGACGATCGCGGCTTCTTCTATTTCTCGAGATATACCGTTGAAGTAATTTCTCAAGAGCAGGATGTTGAAAGCCTGGACTCCAAATCCATAGATGATGCCCCAGCGGTTGTTGACCATCATTTCCCGGTAGTTGATGTAAGTCGGAATCAATCCGGCACTGAACCACATGGTAAAGACGATCAGAAAACCGATTTGCCGTTTGAACACAAGATTTCTTCTCGATAATGCGTAAGCCGCAAAGATCGAGAGAATCATGCTGAAGGCTGTTCCGTAGAATGTATAAAACAATGTGTTTGTGTAGGCAATCCAGAAATTCCTGGCATTGGCACCAATGATCAATGACAACACTGCGTCAAACTGGATGTCGACTGGCCACAGTACTACCTGTCCTTGGTTGATAGCATTCTCACCACTCAAGGCCATTGAGATACTATAGATGAAGGGATATAACGTCGTTAGCGCAAAAGCGGTGACGAGCACATAGGCGATGATCTTGAATATAAGTTCGCTACGATCTAGTCTTTTCATGATCCGCACCTAGAACAACGATGTGTCAGAGACACGTCGGCTGATGAAGTTAGCTCCTAGAACCAAAAACATCGCGATGAAGGAATTGAACATATCGGCAGCGGCAGCTAGATTGATACCGGTAGCTCCCGCAGAAGTCCATAGACCACCCAACCGCAACACATAAGTGGATATGACCTCGGCGTTTTTAAGCACGTTTTGACCAAGACCGCCTGTCAACAACAAGACTTTCTCGTAACCAATGCTCAGGATCGATCCGATTCTTAGTATCAACATTATCGTGAGTGTTGGAGCCATTCCAGGCAACGTGACGTAGCGAATCTGCGCCAGTTTATTAGCTCCATCGATTTTTGCAGCTTCATAATTGGTCGGACTTATAGCCATGATCGCCGCAAAATAGACGATTGATCCGTAGCCTGCCCCTTCCCAGATATCGGAGATGATATAGACTGACCGGAAATATTCCGGCTTGGCCATCATCGGCGTACCTGCCTCAATGACGCCAAGATTGGCCAGCATTTCATTGAGTACACCAGGAGACTGAATATTATTGCCTTGATAAAGCATTAGGGCAATGAGCGAAGTAATGACAACAGTTGAGATGAACCTCGGCAAATATGTAATAATTTGCGTGACGCTACGATACGTCTCATTGCGAATCTCACTGAAGAAAAGTGCGAGGATGATAGGAATTGGGAATCCGAAGAACAAACCGTAGGCACTCAAGGTAAAGGTGTTTCGAAATGCTTGCCAGAATTGGTTGGCCTGAGGACCGATGATCAGATATTTGAAAGCATATAAGCCATAGAAATTGCTTTCTCCAATAGTAATGCTGTAATTATCATAGTTCTTGAAGGCAACGAGAATTCCACCGATCGGCCGATAACGAAAAAAGTAGAAAAACAGGAGCACCGGTATAAGCATCACGTATATTGGCCAGCTTTTCTTGATCTGTTTCCAATAACGTCTCCACCGTGTCCGCTCAAGTTCATCCAGCAAATCTTCGTGACTTAAATCGCCGAGAGACATGTTCCTTTCCATTTCAGTCGTTTTCGCCATTTAGTTGTTTCTCCTCGTTCTTCTCACGTAAATATGGTTCCATCCGTACAAGCAATTCCTTCTGCATAGCTATCAATGTCAGCAGTCCGATTCCCAGTAAGGCATCGAACAACCGGTTCAGTGCGTGTGCCCCCAACTCGACAGACTGATTGAACACAAGCAACAACAACCATTCAACAAAAAACATTGTCAAATATGCAATTGCATATGCTAAAACCACGTATTGAAAATCAACTCGCGTGATCCGAAAAATCTTCATCTTCAAGATCAGCAAGACTACTGCCAAACTCAGTATCGATAATGCATGGGCAACCCTAACGCTCCAATCAACTTCAAACAGAAAGAGGTGGATGGTTGCGATCCCAATGTTGACAAGCAAGGCGTACTTCCCCCACCTCACATAGAGCATAACCAAGATCGATGTCGATACGGCAAGGTAAGATCTGATTCCAAATAATCCATATCTTCCAAGGACAACATCTAATATCGACGCCAAGGCAAAGAATATGAGCAAATCAATGGTTCTTAGTTTGCTTATTGTCAAAATAACAACTCCAAACTATAATAGACCTATGAACTACAGGAGGTAGATATTGATGGATCATCGACTAGAACCGGGAAGTTCGCTTCAAGCATTGCTTGACAAACTACCAGCAAAACAACAGGAAACCATACATCTCGCTCCGGGAGTTTACCGTGAAAAGATCCGAATCGTCAATGACAATGTGACAATCATCGGTTCAGATGCGACAGACACGATCATCGAATATGATGACTATGCCAAGAAAACTCATTCTGATGGAAAGGAATACAACACTTTCAGGACACCAACGCTGACAATTATCGGTAACAACGTGACCATCCAAAATCTTACTGTGAGAAATTCTGCTGGTCACGGCGAGAATATCGGCCAGGCAGTAGCCATGTCAATCTATGGCAATGATATCCTGTTAAAAGACTGCATTCTTGAGGGATATCAAGACACTCTATTCCTAGGCCCGCTGCCCGTAGATCTGGTTGAACGTTATCATGACTTTCTGCCTCAATCAGAACTTCACACTAAGAAGAACAAACACACGTTCATCAACTGCACCATCAAGGGCAGCGTCGATTTCATTTTCGGAAGCGCTTCATCGCTGTTTGAAAATTGCAGGATCATCTGCCTTGCGCCAGGATACATCGCTGCACCTTCGACTTATGCCGACAACCCTGTCGGCTTCGTATTCAGAAACTCGCAAATTGTCAATCAATGCCATTCGCAGAAAGTATATTTGGCCAGGCCATGGCGGGACCACGGATACGTTTATTTCGACCACTGTTCTTTCCAAGGTAACTTCGCTACTGAGCGTTATCAAGACTGGGAAAAAAACTATTACCGTTTTTATGAAAATCCTTATGTCAAGACATCCATGTCCCGCCGGCTTGACAAGGAGAGGAGGAAGCAACTACTTATATCGATTGAAAAACTGTTTCCGCCAAGCCCGAATCAAAAGTCAAAATAGCGTTTGGCGTTATAATAGCATATATCTTCAACGATTCTGCCAAGCAAGGCTTCATCGCTCGGGAACAATCCAAGTTTCACTTGTTCACCCATGAAATTGCAGAGGATCCTGCGAAAATATTCATGACGCGGATAGGAGAGAAAACTTCTCGAATCTGTGAGCATTCCCACAAATCTAGCTAACAAACCGTTATTTCCCAAGGCTTTGAAATGCTTCTCCATGCCATCGATATTGTCGAGAAACCACCATGGCGCACCGAACTGGATCTTCCCAGGAACTTGCTCACCCTGAAAAGCTTGGATCATCGTGATTGCACTTTCGAAATCACGAGGATTCAGCGTATATATTATCGTTTTCGGCAATTCGTTCGTTTGATCGAGGTGGTCGAGGAGTTGCGATAATGGAACGGCAAAAGATATATCATTAATCATGTCATATCCGGTATCCGGTCCTAAGACGTTATACATCCGGGTAGAGACGTTTCTGAGCGCACCGATGTGGTATTGCTGGACCCATCCGTAACGGTGGTACAATTTACCAAGGAAAACCAATACATAACCCTTGTATTTTTTGATCTCCGACCGGCTCAGCGATTCCTTACGCAAAGCTCGTTCGAAGATGAACGCAGCTTCGTCACGCGAAGCTTTTTCATAATTTACAAAATCAAGTGCATGATCTGACAAGCGACAGCCATGTGAATGAAAGAACTCGACTCTCGATTCCATGGCCTGTTCGAAGGCGGTCAAGGAATCTAAAGGAAACCCAACTACTTCCGCGAGTTTAGCGATCCACCCAAGAAAATCCGGGAGTTCGATGTTCAGCCCTTTGTCAGGCCTGAACGCTGGCAACACTTTGGTCTTCATCGATGAGTCTTTTCGAATCAATTCATGCCATTGTAGAGTATCGATCGGATCATCGGTAGTACAAATAGCTTCGACATTGCTCATCTCAATCAGTCTTCTGGCAGAGAAGTTCTCAAGTTTCTTGTTGACCAAAGCATATATTTCTTCTGCCGTATCGCGTGATAGCAGGGAGTCGATACCGAAGAACCGCTTCAGTTCCATATGTGTCCAGTGATATAACGGGTTACCAATAAGGATCTCAACAGTTTCAGCCCACTTGAGAAATTTTTCGTAATCCGGTCTATTGCCGGTAATATATTCTTCCGAAACTCCATTTGCACGCAAAAGACGCCATTTATAGTGATCGCCTGAAAGCCAGACATCAACAATGTTTTTGAACTTCGTGTCTTCATAAATCGACCTTGGATCCAGATGACAATGATAGTCAATGATCGGCAAGGCCTTTGCGTGAAGGTGATAAAGTTTTTTTGCGACATCGCTGTTCAATAGGAAATCTTCATTGATAAAATTAGCCATGGAATCTCCAATCATTTGTGCAAGTCAAAATAATCAAGTTCGCGAGTTGCAGATAATGATTAACAAGCATACCGTCAAACAAAAATTTCACTTGTTTTCCTAATTAACAGGAAGCATCTCACGGAGCAGGTTTATCCGTCTATATATATGAACGCTGTCTATTACAGATTGATTTTATCATGCAAAAAAAGCGTTGTCAATACCATTTAGACAACGCTTTCATGTTTTTTTTCAAAATTATTGACTATTATGACTCATCTATTAATCAACGTCTTTCAATTGAATAAAAGGTCTTTATATCCGTACGCTTTAGATCGGAAATAGAAAACAAGCATCAACGAAATCGCAACGATCAAAGTTGCGGTGTTACTGACAAACATAACATACCCAAGAGCACTATAGTCGACATTAAGTTTCAACATGATCAGAAGTGTGGGAATTCGAAAAACAAAAAGCCGTGTTATGTTCAGAAAGAACGCCACGTTCGCTTTTCTGAAGCCGATGAACAGACCAGTTATCATCGCGATTCCCGATGAGGTTATCGCGGAATATCGTTCCCAGCGAAAAATATCGCCTAGCATGTTGAGATATTCAACGTCTTGAGTATCAGTGAAGAGAGGTAGAATGTGTTCGAGGTTCATAACAATCAAAAGTATGCCCAAAACCGATACAATAAATGAGTAGAATTGTGCGATCCCATATGTCTTGAATGCGCGAGACAGGTTTCTGTTTCCAAGATTCTGGCTAATGATGCTGGTCTCTGAGTCTTCGAATACCTGAGCCAAAGCTCCAGCACCTCCGCCAAGCTTCATGGCGATACCAAAAGCTGCGACAGCCAAAGGCCCATAAAATGCCGCCATGCTGTTCACAAACACTTTTCCCATGCTGAAAAGGAATTTTCCCGTGAAGACAGGAATCGAGATTGCCAAGATTGGTTTGATGTAATCGCGTTTGAGACTCAAGTCTTTGAATGATATTTGCAGCGAATTGTTTTTGGAAAACATGACTGCCAATCCGACCAGCATCAGCGATCCTTGAGCAATCAAGGTTGCCAATGCTACAAATTCAGTTCCTTTATTCAACCCAAAGACGAACAACGCAGTAAGCCCCAGCTTAATTATCATCGCAACAATGTTGAGTATCAAAATCAATATCGTGTTGCCTTTGGCTTTCTCTAGGCCAATGAAGACGCTGTTGACGGCAATAATAGCCGTAGTCATCATTTGGATGTTGAAATATCCGAGGCCAGCCTGAATAACCACTTCAGGAGCGTTCAGAAGTCTAAGGATTTGACTTCCGAAGGAAACGGTGAGCAAGACGACGACCAAAGCAACCATCAAGGCCATGGAGAACGACTGTGCCGCATTTTTCTTGGCTTCGTTGATTGAACCTGCCCCGTAGTGCCTGGCCACAAGAACGGTTCCTCCGGATGCAATCCCAACTCCAAATGCGGTGATTGCGGTCTTGATCTCGTCGATGAAGACAATTGAAGCGACTTCGTTCTTTCCGATGAAAGAAACGACGACTAAATCAAAAAAACCGTACAAATAATTGAACAGCGCATAGATTGCCAGCGGTGCAGTTATATACGGAATGACAGACCAAAGATTTCCACTAAGGATTCGGTTCCGTCTTCTACTTTCTTTCTCTGAAAGCTGTTTTTCGCTTACGATTGTTTCCATCTATTCTCAATTCTTGAAATTATCTCTTGAGTCGTTTGATTTCCGAATGGCAAAACAAATAAGGACCAACACCTTTAATCTCATTGACAGCTATCGGTTCAGACAAATAATAGGCGTCGCTTCCGTCCCGCTTCTCATTGTCCAGTCCTGCCACTTTGCATGTTCCTCCAAGGCAAAACTTACCATTTACCTCACTTAGATAGGTTTTCTCAATACCCAAGATAGTCTCAAGACCTTGTTCGCGGTATTTTTTGTCAATCAGATCCAATCGACTGCCTTTGAGCATGGCATACGCCAGCATCGCGCTACCACTAGTTTCAAGATAATTCCCCTCTAGACTCGGCTTGTTCACGATTTGGTACCACATTTTTGATTCTTGATCGCGATGCGCCAGCATTCCGCTCAACAATTCTTCGAGCATTTCAACTATAACCTTAGACTTCTTTTTGTCAAAACCCAAAAACAATTCTGAAACTTCGACAAACGCCATTGCCAACCAACCGACAGAACGGCTCCAAACATTCGGCGATCTACCACTTTCTGGATTCGCCCATTGCATCACTTTCTTCTCGTCATAAGCGTGAAAATACAACTTCTTATCGTTATCAAACAAATACTTACGAACGTTGATACATTGGGAAAACACATCAGGAAATATATCTTGCTCGTTGAATTCTAGGCCATAATGGAGATAGAATATTTGCCCCATATACAGTCCATCAAGCCAGATTTGATAAGGATATCTGAGTTTATGCCAAAAACCGCCTGAATCGGTGCGCGGATGACTGAAAAGTTGACTTCGAAGCAAGTCACTTGCCCTTCGATATTTAGCTTTGCCGGTCAGGATATATGTCTGAAGCAATGCATTTCCAGAAAGAATATTGTCAATATTGTATTCATCGAGTTTGTAATTGACGATATTGCCAAGCTCATCAACGTGTCTATCCAGATAATCATCGACAAAAGCGAGATAATCTTCTTCATTCGTTACTTCGTATAACTTAAGCATCGCTATCAACAACAATCCGTCCTCGTAAGTCAAACGCTTGTGTTCATGATATGGATGAAACTCCTCCATAATTTGTCTGATATATTTGTCAATCATCAAGATCATCTCCGTTCGTGATATTGTACAGTTCTGAACTATCGTAACTATTGTATTGCATTATCCACTTGATTACAACTTAAAAATGCGATTTGTCATCTGACATATTTAGAGACAAACAAATGCCCACACCAGGAAAAGGTGCGGGCAAATATAAACTGAACGAAAGCTAAATGAAGATGAAGATGATTCCATCGTTTCCATAATCCGGATCGTTCTTGACAGTTTGGCCATAAGTCATCTTAGCTTCATGAAATGGATTATCAGATGACAACAACATATTCTTAACTTCGCCTGGAAAATATCCCTTGATCAAGCCTTCTGATTGCATCTTGGCAAGCGATCTTAAAGCGGCGGTTTTTGATTTAGATGTTCCAGTTGATGAACCGTATCCAGTCATGATCTTGAAAGAATTCTTCTCGTTTCTGACAATTGATCGCAATTCCTTGCCAATGTCTTGAATGAATGTTGTTCCGTGAAATTGAGTAAATGTCTTCATGTGTACCTCCTCACTTCCTAGATTGACTAATCATCTTCTGCAACAAATTAACTGAAATGCGGCTTTGGCATGTTGAACGAATCGTTGCCAAAAAGTTTGATAGAAGACATCATTTGTTCTAGATTCCATGATCTCTAATCTCCTCGATAGTCAAATTATATCATAGTTCTTTACACAATGTCGTTATTATCATTTGAGGCCTTGAAAACCATTAATTGAAAATACTATGGAACCCTCAAGGCACACTTGATTTGAGTGGCATAAGTCAATCGATCAAGCGATTTCGAAATATTTTAAACAAAATTTTGTTAGTTAAACTTGAAAATTGTTTTTCAAATGATTCTTACTCTATAAATATATGCTTTTTTGCGATAAATCATTACGTTGAGAAAACATCATTTTATTCATAAATTATATACTTTGTATATAAATTTCAATTTCTCTTCGGTAGAAAAAATCAACATTTTTCATTATCTACTTGTCGAAAATTTTATCCCCTAAATGGGTTGACTTTTTTTCATTTTATAGTATGATTTTCTTGACACACTTATAGAAATGTAAGGTCGTTTGAACTATTAGGGTCTAAAGGATTATTCCAATGATAGCCAGAGTCATTTTTTTGGCAATCATTGGAATTTTCATTTCCAAAAACATCAATTAGGAGGTTTTTTTATGTCAAAAGTTCTCGTGATCGGATGTGGTGCCGTCGCATCTGTCGCCATTCAGAAGATCGCTCAAAACCACGCTGTTTTTAAGGAGATGGTGATAGCGAGCAGAACAAAATCCAAATGCGAATCGTTTGCTCAAAAACTTAACAGCGAATCGATCAGAGTTATCGCAGAGGGCGTTGATGCTGATAATAAAGATAATGTAATCGAGCTCATCCGCAAATATATTCCTGATGTCGTTGTCAATGTGGCTTTGCCTTATCAAAATATCCCAATTATGGAAGCATGCATTGAAACGAAAACACATTATCTGGATACTGCTTGTGCAGAAGTCAGGGAAAAGGCTGGGTTTGAGTATGGGACTCAGTGGGTTTATCACGATAAATTTCAAGCTGCCGGCGTCATGGCTTTGCTCGGATCTGGGTTCGATCCCGGCGTAACTAGCGTCTTTTCGATGTATGCAAAAAAGCATTACTTCGATACAATTGATACGATCGACATTTTGGACGCCAACGGTGGAGACCATGGCTATCCGTTCGCGACGAACTTCAACCCAGAGATCAACATCCGCGAGATAACTTTGCCCGGACGTTATTATCAGGATGGCAAATGGATCACTGTGCCAGCATTGTCAAGAAAGCATGAGTATAACCTGGATCAAATCGGTCCTAAAGATATGTACTTGATGTATCATGAAGAAATCGAATCGCTTGCCAAATTCATCCCAGAGGCAAAGCGCATCCGTTTCTTCATGAGTTTTGGCAAAAGCTATTTGACGCACCTTCGGGTCTTGGAAAACGTAGGGATGACCAGCGTCAAGCCAATCAAATTCCAAGGTCAAGATATCGTTCCAATTCAATTCTTGAGAGCAATATTGCCAGATCCAGCAAGTCTAGGGCCACGAACCAAGGGCAAGACCAACATTGGCTGCATCATCAAGGGTCACAAGGATGGCAAGCCTGTATCTTACTACGTCTACAATGTCTGTGACCATGAAGCAGCGTATCAGGAAACGGGATCGCAAGCGATTGCCTATACTACAGGCGTGCCGGCAATGATCGGAGCCGCCTTGATCGCAAAAGGCGTTTGGAGTGGAAAAGGCGTTTTCAACATGGAACAATTCGACCCGGATCCCTTCATGGATATGTTGAACAAGTGGGGTTTGCCTTGGCAAGAAAACTTCAACCCCATCTTTATTGAAGATTATGAAGATTAACTCTAAATTGAAAACCCCATATTATCTCATTGATGAAGTGTTACTCACTAAAAATCTGGAAATCATCAAAGAAATCAAAGAACGTTCGGGAGCCAAAGTGCTTCTGGCCCAAAAAGCATTTTCGATGTTTTATTTCTATCCACTTCTTTCGACTTATCTTGATGGAACAGCTTCGAGCGGACTTTATGAATCTCGTCTCGCGTTTGAGCGTTTTGGCAAAGAAGTTCACGTATACGCACCTGCATTCAAAGAATCCGACTTTGATGAAATTCTGAACTATGCTGATCACATCGTCTTCAACTCCGTCAATCAATTGAAGCGTTATAAAGATAAAGCTTTGAAGTTAGGAAAGACGCTTGGTCTTAGAATCAATCCGGAGATTTCCACACAAGGTCACGGACTATATGACCCCTGTGCACCGACTTCAAGAATGGGCACGAGATTTATCGATTTCGATGAATCGATTCTTCCTTATATCACCGGACTACATTTTCACACGCTTTGTCAACAAAATGCTGATGCCTTGGAACTAACCTTAAATGTCGTTGAGAAAAAGTTCGGTAAGTATCTTAAAGACTTGAAGTGGATCAATTTCGGTGGTGGTCACCACCTCACACGCGACGATTATGATCGCGAGTTGCTGATCAAACTCATCAAACATTTCAAAGCAACCTACAATCTGGAAGTCTATCTTGAACCAGGTGAAGGCATAGTACTGAACAGCGGCTTTCTGGTAGCCCAAGTCATCGATATTGTCCACAATGATATGCCTATAGCCATATTGGATACCTCTGCTACTTGTCACATGCCGGATGTCATTGAAATGCCTTTCACTCCACCGGTAGCCAACTCTGTCAAAAAGAGTGATCACCATTATCGATTGGCTGGTTACACTTGCTTGACTGGAGACAATATCGGCGAGTATTATTTCGATAAGCCCTTAGAACTCGATGATTACATCGTCTTTGAAGACATGGCCCTGTATACGATGGTCAAAAATAATACTTTCAATGGCATTCCGCTCCCAGCCATTTATGCACGAAACAAACTAGGTGAAGATATATTGGTCAAAGCCTTTGGTTATTCCGATTTCTACGGAAGGTTGTCATAGGAGGTACGATGAAAAAAGTAAAAGTCGCAAAATTTGGTGGCACCTCAATGGCGACCTCTGAATCAATCAAAATCGTCAAAGATATCGTGAAAAGTGATGAAGAGCGAAAGTTTATCGTTTGTTCTGCCCCTGGGAAGCGATTCAGCGATGACATAAAAGTCACGGATCTGCTCTATGAACTCGCTGATGAAATCATTTTCCATCATCGTACTGATTCTTTCGAACCAGTAGCTGAACGTTTCCGTGAGATCGCAAGCGGACTGGACCTGTCCTTTTCCATCGATGAACTGCTGCAGAAAATCCTGAAAGAGATGCTTGAAGAGGAAACGCTCGAGTTCATCGTTTCGCGTGGAGAATATATCACTGCATATATTCTGGCAGATGTTCTTGATTATGAATTCATCGACGCCAAAGACTTGATCATGTTCAAAGGCTCCAAACTTGACTATACTCTAACCAACAAAACCGCTAGAAAAGCTCTAAAGAACAAAGAATACGTTGTAATCGGTGGTTTCTATGGTTCGACCCTGCGCGGTGACATCAGGCTTCTGACAAGAGGTGGCGCCGACGTTACCGGCGCTTTGATAGCCAGAGCAGTATTCGCTCGGCTGTATGAAAACTGGACTGACATCGATGGGTTTTTGGTTTGTGATCCTCGAATAGTCGAAAACCCCCATTTGGTCGAATTGATGACTTATAAAGAGCTGCGCGCCCTATCGTTCATGGGAGCCAGCGTTATCCATAGTGACACTTTCTATCCCGTTGTCAAAGAAGGGATTCCCATCAATGCCAGAAACACCTTCAATCTTGCATGTCCGGGCACATTGATTTGTGATCACGTGCCGGCAAGTAGGAGCAAAGACGTCATCACCGGGATTGCCGGTTTGAGCAATTTCACATTGATTATTATCGAAAAACACCTTATGGATGACATCCCAGGATTCGACAGAAGGATTCTTTCGTTTTGTGAGAAACTCGATATTCAGGTTGAGCACTTCCCGAGCGGAACAGACACTTTTTCAATGATGATTGAATCAAAATTTCTTGTTGGTGACAAGAAAGAAACCCTCATCAATCAAATCAAGAAGGCCATGAAACCTGATACCGTGGAAGTTTTCGAAAACATATCTTTGATTTCAATCGTCGGTCGAAACTTGATGGCAAATAAATACAACATGCTGAAACTGTTCAGCGCCCTGGTCAATACAAACATAACTTTGAGAATGATCGATTACGGATCGAATGGAACCAACATTGTGATTGGTGTCGATGACATCGATTATGACTATGCCATCAATGCGGTATATAACGAGTTCGTCAGAGAGGACCACGAACGATGAAATCGATATCGCTCGCCATCGTTGGCGCAACCGGAGTGGTTGGACGCAAATTCATTGAAGTCTTGGCTGAAAAAAATATCCCCATCATCAAGCTAGTTTTGTTTGCCTCTGAAAGAAGCGTCGGCAAAGTTATCACTTTCAACGGTCACGATTACCCAGTCATTCTATTGAATGAAGAAAACATTCGACAAAACAAGGTTGACTTTGCGCTATTTAGTGCCGGTAGTTCAATATCGCTACAATACGCACCAATATTCAAAGCGATGAAAACAGTAGTCATCGATAATTCAAGTGCCTTTCGGATGTATCCAGATGTTCCACTTGTAGTTCCGGAAGTAAATCCAAGCGACGCTTATTCGCACGACTATATCATTGCCAATCCAAACTGCTCGACCATCCAATCCGCTGTCGCCTTGAAGCCGCTTCATGACGCTTACACATTGAAGCGTGTCGTAGTTTCGACCTATCAAGCGGTCAGCGGCGCTGGTAGTCAGGGCATCCATGATCTTTATCACCAGCTGAAAACTGGAGAAACAAGCAAATTCCCGTATCAAATTCATCAGAACGTCATCCCGCATATTGACGTTTTTCTTGAAAATGGATATACAAAAGAGGAAGAAAAAATAATCTTGGAGATGCGCAAGATTCTTCATCTACCCAAGCTAAAGATAACCGCGACTGCGGTCAGGGTTCCCGTGTTAAACGGCCATAGCGAGAGCATCAACGTTGAATTCACTCAACCATTCATACTGGATGAACTCAAGCAACGTTTGGCAAATTCCCAGAGCATCAAGTTGACCGATAATCCAGATGAACTCATTTATCCCATGCCGATCGTGGCCGCAAATCAAGATGATGTCTATGTTGGACGCATCCGGCGAGATGAATCGATCCAATCCGGCATCAATATGTTTGTGGTGGCAGACAATTTGCGAAAAGGGGCAGCTACAAATGCCATCCAAATTCTCGAATTGCTGATTCAAGAATAAGATCACATAAAAAAAGCTTGATTTGAGAACTCTAGTTCAAGTCTAAGAATGTAGACAAAAGGCAATTTGATCGGTGATTGCAAGGTTGCCTTTTTTTCTATGCATAAAAAACAAAACACCAGCTAAGTTTAAATCTCAACTAGGGTTTAATAAAGACTCAATAAATGTCTGCTTTATCTTGATAAGTGCAATCTCATCACTTATTATCTTCATTTATTACTTTAATATTATCTATGAGAAAAGGAATATTATTTGTTGCAATCTCATATATGATCTTCAGTTTTATCCCCTCATACTCATGAGAAATCATATTTTGCAACCCAATGATACTTGACCGATTAATCTCAGTGTATTTACTTCTGATATCACTGCTTAATTTCTTAGCTGTTTCACCAATCTGCTTTAAATTTAAGATTACTGCGTCAACTTTTTCAGTGCTATTCAGGAAATCCTCAAAAACATTAACATCTTTCATGTACAACAGAATTTTAGTGCAATAAAAGATCAATATCGCTGTTTTCACTTGCACTCCCTTTGATATAAGAACCAAATAGATATATTCTTTCTACATTGTAGTTCTTAGCTACTTCTCTGACGCCTTTTTAATCGTTATAAATGACAGAACGCCTTTGGTGTCAGTAATTTTAGCGTGCTCTTCAATTTTTGATCTCAGAAGTCTATCCATGACAAGATCAAGAGTCCATTCACTGGGTTTTCTAACTTCTTGCTCCCAATTTCTCAAGGTTTTTACAGGAATACCAGTCAGAAAAGAAACTGGCATAAACAAAATCTGTTACTTTTAACACATTAATAAGCTTGAATAACTAAAGATTTGCCAAATTATAAAGATTATCATTTGCTGCTTACAGCCACAAAAAAGCGACTCGTTGTCTTTCCAAGACGGAGCCGCTTTTAATTTGCCAATGATGTTGACTGAATAATCAATAGATTAATTCACATAAAAAACTTTATGAGTCAATTTAACTATTACTTAAGCATTCCTATCTAACCCGCTGTACTTCTAAGAAACCGAGATACAACCCTGCTAATGTGCCGATTACTCCGCAAACGACGGCGACAATCATCCCGTACGAAACTACCCAATCGATGTCCAGATCGATCGTATTTCCAATCAGCGTAACGGTTGCGGTCGTATAAACCGGCAACAAAAGTAACAATACAACTGCGATTGCAAACATCACCATTGATATGATAACTCCTTTTTTGAAGAAAACAAAGACAAGGACAGCTGTAACCGGCAATAAGTAGGCCAAAAATGCCAGAATATTGGCCATGATTTGTCCCGAGGCGAAACCACCATAATCGACAAACACTGTTCCAAAGGCAACTTCATATCCTAAGAACTGGGTCTCGGAATTAGGAAATGCCAATGCTGGGAAAAAGATCATGGCTGTTCCGATGATTCCAACAGAGATGATAGTTATCTTGAGTAAATTCAGATACTCATTTTTCATAATATTACTTCCCTATAATTAGATTTTTAAACACTGACAATTAATGACGTCGCCCTCTAAAAGCATTGATAATAGCAAGTAAAATAACTGCGCCTAAAATTGCAAACACAAATCCCCAAAAACTAAAAGAATTAAATGAAGCGAGATTAAAAAATTCCGCAACTACACCACCGATCACAGAACCGACTAGTCCAACCACAATATTACTCAATAGTCCCATGCGCAAATTGTTATGCGTCAATATGCTGGCTATCCAACCAACAAAAGCTCCAAATAATAACCATAATAGAATATACATTGATTTTCACCTCCTTTTCAGATATTTGTTTTCGTAATGAGTAAATAGATTTCTCAAGCACTATAAATACAAGACAGACCCTTGTGCTCTCGCGTTCTAATATATACTACACGCGTGATTGTGAAAATATAAATAACAAATCAATGGTCCCATATAATATGTGAATATATATGAAATTGTGGTTTATAAATACATTATATCACTAAATATATGCAATTAATAGAAATATATTGTAAATAGTGTTGTAAATATGAAAATTAAAGCGTATAATGAAGATAACCTGGTACATAATAAGGACTTGAAAAATATAAAGGAGCAATAAAAATGATTACTAAGAGAAAGTCAGTTTTACTTAAAGTACTATCATTGGCCATGTTTTTCGGAGCATTCTTAGCTTTTGTCGGCTGCACAGGAACAGAATCATCGACCACTATCACGACAGCGCCAACCACTTCAACAACAAGCAATGACGCTACCACTGTCGTACCAGCAACAACAACAACAACTACAACTACAACTACAACTCAAACTACTATGGTCACGACGGAAGTAGTCACAACTGAAATCAACTTGAATGCGACACTTCTTGATCTTACGGTAAACGGATTGACTGTTGTCGGTTTCTCACCGCAAATCGAAGATTATGTGATGGTGTTATCAAACGACATTACAGCGACACCGCTTGTCGAAGTGCTCAAGTACTCTTCAAATGCGACAGCCATCGTTACTCCAGCTGATGATGTGACATCTATAGAAGCTGAAGATAGAACGACAACGATCACCGTTACTTCGGAAGATACCTTACATGTCACAGTCTATACGGTTCTCTTTGAAACCTCGATTTTGCCTGTTGACTTAGGCACGGCCGCTGATTTTGTCATTCTTGCAGAATCAGGTATTTCTACTGCAACATCATCGATTATCACAGGAGATATTGGCATCAGCCCTTCAGCGGCAACTTACTTGACGGGATTTTCCTTGATAATGGATTCTTCGGGCACTTTCTCAACATCAAGTCAATTGATCGGAAACGCCTATGCTTCAGATTACACCACTCCTACTCCTTCAAATTTGACGACCGCTATTTCTGATATGCAAACTGCATATACAGATGCTGCTGGAAGAGCCGCTCATTACAACGAATTGTATAGTGGAGATCTTAGTGGAAAAACTTTGACAACCGGAGTATATAAATTTGGAACTGGAGTTCTCATCAATACCGATCTAACGCTAACAGGCAGCGCAACAGATGTTTGGATCTTCCAAGTGTCCGGTCAATTGACTCAAGCTGGGGGAATCTCGATTATTCTCGCTGGTGGCGCATTAGCAGAAAACATTTTCTGGGTCGTTGCGGATACCGTATCAATTGGAACCGGAGCTCATTTTGAAGGAACCATTTTAGCAATGACGAACATCTCTATGGGAACAAATGCTTCGATCAACGGTAATCTTTATGCTCAGACAGCCGTTACCCTGGATGCTTGCACAGTTACCAAACCTTAGTTGACAAAAACTAAAATTAACTAACCAATCTACATAAGAACAAAATTTCGCGTAATCAGAAACTATATTCAAATACTTGTAATATCGCAAACCCCTTACAGCGCGTAAGGGGTTTGACGAACTTAAACTAGCGATATAGATACTAAATCTAAAAGTAGCATTTACAATATGAAAATAAAGTAGTATATTGGTTGTAACGGAAATGAAATCTTGTCTTATAACAGTAATTACAGTAACAGCTTTGAGCCAGGAGGTGAATGTTATGGAAGATTTCAAGCTCTATACTGTTGATGAAATCGCATCAATTCTAAAAGTGACGAAACGTACTCTTTATAATTACATCAAGAGTGGCGTGTTGAAAGCGGTTAAAATCGGAAAGTATTGGCGTATAAAGCATTCTGATCTCCAAGATTTTATCGATAAGGGAACTATGATCTAGAAGTTTAGGCATTAGCACAAACCCTTTTATTGGTGAAAGGCAAACTCCAAAAACAGAAATTAGTTGTTTTATGCTGGTTTCTGTTTTTTGTTTGCAATTTAGATAATACTTAAGTTTATCGATTTCCTGAATTGTATTAACTGAAAAGAATCTAAGGTGCAAGAAAATTGTATCAATTTAGAATTTGAAGTTTGGTAAGTAAGAATATTTCCCATTTATGGAACAAAAAAGGTCTAATACCCGAATGATATTAAACCTATGCTCGTTAGTTGAGTTGAATGACTTATCAAATACAATTTCGCATCCCTGTAAAAATGTCTTTATTTAGTGATTTATATTGAGCGCATCTAGCAAAGATGAAGACTCCCTTATCGGGAGTCTATTTGTTTGAGGTCTTCCAGTATCAGATCCAATACAACACCAAGGTCAGTCATATGCATTAAATCTTTCTCACATACCTCGAGCGTCAGTCTGCTTCCTTCTATCACCGCTTTCCAACTTCAATCCGATAGAGACAAAACATGAATTGTGATGGTAAGTGGTGATCTCTATGCTAGTCTAATTGCACATTGATTGGAGAAATGTTTTTCCATTCGTCCATGAGTAAGATATCGCAATCAGCTACACGACGCTGATGACCTGAAGTGTATAAATCTTTTTTCTCCACCATCTTGGCAATTGCCATAGTCGTGCCAGTAACAGCTGATCCATAGGTTGATGCACAATAAATTTACATCTCTAAAATTTAAAAACAACATAATCTTTTTATATGACATTATCTTTGCATAGACATAAAGCAAGTAAAATCACGTATTTATTCAATATTTACTTTAACAAAAGTATGTGGATCTACTTGCTGTGAACTAACTAACCCTTCAGAATTAAAGAAATTAACGGTTTTTTGTTCATCACTACCATTCCATACCATTGCGTAGATATTACCTATTTCATCTTCATATACTGTTGAAGATACTCCCATTTCTAAACCCATCCAAACTTCGGTATTTCTTCTGCCTAAAGATTCTAAAGCATTTATCATCCAATATGTGCCAACTAATTCTGCTGGATAATCATCCGTAAGAATCAGATTGGCATCAAACTGATTAAGTGCTGTTTGAGGATCAATAATAGCTTGTATTGCCCACATGTTGCTATACCAAGTATCAATAGTTCCGTTTTTAGCAGCTAAGTATGTTGCATAGATCGAACTGAATTTAGTATAATCCCCATCATTTAATGCATAATTGGTTAAGTATTCACCGGTTGGTAACCATTGAATACCATAGATAAAGGTCGGATTAGCTCCAAACCAGGTAGCATAATCATGTTTACCGCCCCAAACCATACCTGCTACATCAACATAATCACCAAAGTCTGGATCCCAGTTTTCTTCATCATAATCAAACCAATATTCTTTAATTGCACTTATTTCAGTTACAAAGCCATAGATGGCTGCTTCCATTCTATCGGTATCATTATTGGCTAAAGACCATAAGTATCCAGCGTTCCAAGAATTAAGTGCTTCACTGGTTGATTCTAAGTTGTTTCCTTCTGCAAAGGTTCCAAAGCCGTGAGCCCAAGAATGACCCGCCCATTGATCAAAGTTTCTTAAGTAAGCAAACTCAGCGCTATCTTTATATGGATACATATAGTCATCCAACAATAATTCAACCATTAAACCGTAATTATCTTTAAAACTATCATCATACATAGCTAATACGGCAGAAGCGTAAATCAAATACCCGTGGGTAAATGAATGATCGCTTAAAGAGGTCGCTGTACCAAAATCATCATTGGAATAATAGACACTTCCCCAAGCATTGTTGTAATATAAGAATTTTTCATCCAAAGAACCATTATAAGTATACCAATCTGTGAGAAGATATCTTAATTTTAAAATGAAGGATTGTTTTAACTCCTCTTCATTCAATTGATCAGCAATAATCAACCCTTGAGCAAGTGGGTAAAGGGCTTTTGAATTCCAATATGGACCTTCATCATTTAAGAAATTATCCGGATCGTCAATATCCGTTTGAGCGTCCAAATCCTCTAAATATGCTGTGGTTTGAACTGCAGAAAAACCAGTATTTTCGGGTAAGGTAAATCCCGGCAACAAGCCATTAAACGCTAAAACTGTTTGGAAGTTGTTTCCAGCCATGACTTTTAGGGTACCCCGGACAGTTCGGTAACTATAATTTGTTAATGTTACATCGCTATATTTATAGTGATGCGGCATCAAAGCCAGTAATGGTTCTATAGAAACATCTGTTCTCAATGTTTGCGAAGAGAAAACATAATCAGTATAAACTAAACTCTTCTCATAATCTATTTCATAGGTTATGGAAGTATCAGTAATCATTGTATAGCCATGATTATGATAAAACTCCGCTTCAGTTAAATCATTGATAGCTACTATTGAGATATAGTTACCATCACCAAAATTCATTGATAAGACGTTGGAAGCAATATTGAAAGTTGTGTTTTGAGGTGCGTTTACTAAATAAAATTTATCTGTATATTCTGGTTGACCAATATTGGCTGGAGGTGAATTATCATAACCAGAATGTCTTTGAACCATTTTAACGATGATTGCATCACCGTTATAACTGCTAGTTGTTATTTTATTTCCTTCTAGATTATAATACTCAATCAAAACTCCTAAATCCATTGTATAAGTAAGAGAATTTTTGTTCGCTGTTTCCACAAATACATATGGAGAGCCCTGAACCATAGTAACAACAACTTCATCTTCTCCGCCCAAACTATTCTTCATTGCGATTCTTACATGAGAATCTGAATGATCTATCACTTCAGTTACATATCCAGGATTTAAATCAGTTGATCTTAAAAATGTATCTTTAAGACCGATTGGAAACTGAGCGATTGTCTGATATCCATCATTGTTCCAATATTGGACAAAACCGTCAAGTGGATTTGTTATCTCCATACCAGCATTGGAAAATGCAGCTCTTAATGGATTTAAGTAGATGCCGTTTCCATAACCATAATTACCAACCAACAAACTGGTCCACCACCCACTTGAAGGAATAGCTTCATTGAGAAGATTCGCTCTAATAAAGCCTGGGTTGACTGGATGCAATAGTAATGAAGTTGAACCAGTTAAATAAGATCCTGTTTCCAGCACGACCATACCGTTAAAGCCTGTTGGTCTTGAACCAGTTAAAGAAACATAGTCTCCTTCGACCACACTGACAGTGATTGTATTTGAATATGAATCATCATAATAATTCAGTTGATAAGTGAGTTGATATTCTCCCACAGTGCCATAATCAATTGAACCAATAACTCTAATTAATGAAGTAATATCTTTACCAAAACTTGACTCGGCATAGACATTCAATAAAGGATCAAAATAATGGTCGACAATTACTTCCT
>JAFGQT010000018.1 GCA_016935515.1 Bacilli bacterium | reverse complement strand
GCGACCTGTAATATCAGATCATCATTGAAATTCTCCATAACAACCACCTGCATTCTTCGTGTCTTATTATAATATTTATACCATATTTTTGCTTGAAAAAGAATAAAAAAACCCCTTTCGGGGTTTTTGTTGTCGGATTATTAGTTGAATGGGGCGTATGTTCCGTCCTTGACTTGTTCCAAAAGCTCCATTACTTCATCAGCACCTACTACCGCTTCTTCAAACTCGCCATCGGCGATGACGACGATTGTCGGAGTAAGAAGTGAGTCTTCAAGAATGTCATCCAAGAAGGCATCTTGATTTTCGTCTTCATCCGTCATTTCTGTGGTGTTCGCTAGAAATACCGTCTGCGAATCCTTGTTTAACTTCGCGACAATTTTCAAAGCGTCGTCCTTGATGCTCGTGCATGCGCTGCAGTCATCGTAATAGAAGTAAACCAAGTAATCCTCCAACGGGACTTGGTCTGCGTCTTTTTGTTCAAGAACAAGGTCGTACTCGGTAATATGCGTAAAATCGTCGTATTCTCTAGATCCAACGGTCAGATCATAGATGAAAGCAACCGCTACGATCGCAAAAACGGCGATGATTATTCCGACTATCACTTGCAAAAGCATTTGTTCAGAAGTTTGTTTCTTGAATCCTTTTTTGTATGTGGCCATATTTTCACCTCAGCAGTATAATTTTATCGAAAATGTCCGATTAATGCAAGCATTATTTTTCAGCTTCGAAACCCGGCTTATTGTCGTCTTCGATGACAGACAACGCTACGGCGTATTCGCGCTCATGAGATATAGACAACCAAACGTTGTATCCTTCTGGAGCCGGGCTCTTTAAATAAGGCCTTCCGTCCGGATCGTTAAGGATAACCATTTCCTTAAATCCATAAAACATCCCTGTGCTTTGAAAAGCTTTTGTCAACGCCTCTTTGGCGGCGAATCTACCAGCAAGGTATTCCTTTTTTCTCGTATTTGATGAAAAAGACGCATAAATCTCTAGTTCCTTGTCGCTCAAGACACGGTCGCAAATCTCGTGTTTGACCCGATCGATCCTTACGATGTCAGTTCCCAGTCCTTTTATCATTGGTTATTCGCCTCGATCTCTAGTTGGTTTGCCAAATCCTTGATCGCCCGAAAGCGATGGTTGAGTGCTGATTTGGATATTTGCGACCCAAAATGCTCCAAAGAAGCGTAACTCAATTCCACAAGCGTCGCTTCGGGGTAGGTCTTCCGAAGGAAAATCGCCTCTTGCATGCTTTTTGGAATACCAGTCTTGAGATGTTTCTCGACAACAGCTATTTCCTCCAGCTGTTTTCTTGCGGCATCCATTGCCTTTCTCTCGTTTGCGATATCGCAATTGATCACACGATTAATCGAATTCTTGAAATCGCGCTTGATTCGATTGTCTTCAAAAGTGAAAAGGGAATTGGTCGCCCCCGTTACCCGTAGAAAATCCGATATTTTCTCTGCTTCCTTGATATAAACAATGAAGCCTCTGCGATTCTTGGCTGTTTTTGCCTTTAGTTCAAAACTGTTCGCAATATCCGCCAAAACTTGCGCCTGTTTTTCGGAAAATGTCTGGATTTCAAGATGATAAGCCGAGGTATCGGGGTTATTGATGGAGCCGCTAGAAAGAAAGGCGCCTCTCAAATAAGCTTTCCTGCAACATTCGTTTTGAATCAACTTGGGATCAACATCTTGAAAGAAAAGTCCGTTGGTGTTCATCAAGGAAAGATCTGAGAGCAGCTTCTCTGTTTTTTGGGCAACTTGGACATAATATAAATCGTGCTTCTTGAGTTTGACTTGTTTTTTACTTATCAATGTCAAGTCGATGTCGTATAGCGATTTGGTCAAGCGCATCATCTTGCGCACAACCGCTAGGTTGGTAGTTTGAAATATGAGTCTCAATCCCTCACTGCTCAACTCGATAGATCCGCCAATATGAAACATGGCGGAAAGCTCCGCCCTGTTACAACAATCCAAATGCTTCAGACTGGATAATTCAGTTTTCACATCTGTAGAAAAAGACATCAAATCACTCCGTTTTAATTAAAGAATCAAGATACTTGACGGCGCTTAGCGCCGCTATTGCACCGTCTGAGATGGCGGTGACAATGAAGCGGTAATCTTTCTTGGTGATGTCTCCGCAAGCAAACATTCCCGGAACTTTGGTTGCCATTTCCTGGTTAACACGTACATATCCCATCTTGTCGACAACATTGTATTCGGTCAGAAAATCGGCGTCAACCTCATTTCCAACGTAGATGAAAGCTCCTTGGACGGGCAGTGTACTTTCTTTAAGGGTCTTCAAGTCGATCAATCTTATCGCTTGAAGTTCGTCCGTTCCAATAAAGCCGATGACTTTGGTAGATAAAAGACATGTGATCTTGGGATTGTCTTTAACGCGTTCGACTATGCCTTTAGTGGCAGTAAATCTGTCTAGATCATGGATGATTGTGACGTGTTTGGCAATTTGACTGAGGTATATGCTTTCTTCCAATGCGGAATCGCCGCCACCAATCACTGCCACATCGTCATTTTGAAAAAAGATGCCGTCGCAGACGGCACAATAAGATATGCCTCTGGTAAGGAACTCTTCTTCATTTTCAACGCGCAAGCGTTTCGGATTGGTTCCGGATGCGACGATTATAGCTTTACATGTTATTTCATCGCGATCGGTCATAACGCTGAATCCGTTATCTTTGGTAGTTATCTTCTCGACAAAACCGTATGTTTCCTCGATCCCGAGGTCACGAAGATGATTGACCATCTTTTCGACGAGTTCTTGGGCAGTGACTTTGCCAAATCCAAGATAGTTATCGACTTGATATGTCGATCTGATTCTGCCGCCGGGAGCATTTTTGTCCAAAAGAATGATTTCTTTGTTTGCGCGCATCGCATAGATTGCGCTCATCATTCCCGCAGGCCCAGCGCCGATGATGACAATATCAGTTTTCTTCATCTTTCTTCTTTCCAAACAATGTATTGATATCGATCGATCCCGCCGCGCTTGCATATGTCATATCTTTGCGCTTCATACGGATCATTACAGATAAAAGGATTCCTCCGGCGATCATGAAGACTGAAGTGACAATCGCCGATTTTAAAGTCATTCCGAACAGTTCGAATGTAAGTGGGTCAGTTCGCATGGTTTCGATGAAAATCCTCAAGCCGCCATACCAGACAAGATAGAAAGCAAGCAACTCGCCATAATGCACCTGTCTGATCCTTCTTAATCCGAGCATGATGAAGAAACCGAGTATATTGATCGTGGACTCATAAAAGAACGTCGGGTGGTAAAAGGCGGTGAATGGTTCAACCGCAATTCCATGCAAACCTTGTTTTATGTACATGTTATTAACGATGAATTCCGGAAGATTCAGGGTATATCTAAGATAATTGTACTGTTCTTGCAAAGTCAGATTCATCACACCGTTTGTCGATCCGCCCACTACATATCCATGAGCTTCCTGATTGAAAAAATTACCCCAACGTCCCGACGCTTGTGCAATAATGAAGCCGGTCGCCACGATATCCAAGATCAAAAACAAATCCAGCTTCTTTTTCTTTGTATAGAAAATCGTGCAGATCACAGCGGTCGCAAAGGCTCCATGAATGGCCAATCCGGCCAGCCCAAAACTAGAAAAATCAAGTGTGCCGGTAGAGAATCCCAAAGCTCTCAGCACAGAAGGGAAAAAGCCCCCATAGACAAACTGATCCCACTCGAAGACAACATACCATAGTCTAGAACCCAAGATCGCGACGGGAACAATCCAGAGAAATCCGTCTATCAGATGATCCGGATTGACATTATTGCGTTTGGCTTCACGCAAACCGATAGTCAGGGCAATGATTATTCCCAACATGATGAAGAAGGAATAGAATACTATGCTTCTGCCAAACATTGTCACAACGCGGTTGTCAAGTGTATAGATCGCTTCGATAGTAGTATCACTGTCAATTTCCGCTATTTCAGAATCGAAAAGTGACCAGCGCGTGAAATAGGCATTCTCCTTGTTGTCAGGTTCTTCAGGAGGAACTATCTCACAAGCGACACCCGTTTGACAGGTGACTTCTTTGAGAACTGTACCGTCGTAATCAACGAATGAAACTTTGTAGGTATCGCTTGGCTGTGGTTGTTCTTGACAGCCGTAAGCAAATATCGATATCAGGAGAATCAGAATGACTCCCAATAATTTGGCTGGTTTTTTCATTTTTTGTCCTCGCTTACGTTCTGGTTTTTCTTGATTTTCTCATTCAATTCCTCATTGAACTCCAAAGAGGAGTGGTACCCCATGCTTTTTGATTTATAATCGTAAGCCGCAGCTTCGACCAAAGTTGCAGTGTTTCTCGCTTCGGTTATCGGCAACGCAACATAGGTGACCTCGGTATCGAAAATCTTCCGTTTTTCCTGCTGGAGGCCTAGCCGATCGAATTTACGGAACACATCCCATTTTTCGAGCTCGACGAGCAAAGATATTTTCTTGTTTTCACGATAGGCTTTCGCCCCAAAAAGATAGATGACATTGACGATTCCGATCCCGCGGATTTCAAGATATTTCTTCAACAGTTCGGGTGCTTCGCCAATCAAAACGCCTTTTTCCCGCTGATAGACTTCGACCATGTCGTCAGCTACCAACATGTAGCCTCTGCGTATCAGTTCCAAGGCTACTTCACTTTTTCCGAGTCCACTCTTTCCGGTGATCATTACCCCGACTCCGTTGATGTCCATGAGAACACCGTGCAAAGAAATCCTTTCAGCCAGTTTTGCCTGCAAGAAAGAAAACAACTCGCTAAAAAGAGAGGTTGTCGAATATGAACTCTTGAGGACGGGGATCGAGAATTCGTCACCTAATCGCAAGAAGAGTTCCGGAACTTCGACATTTCTTGAAAAAATGAATGCCGGAGGTTGTTTCTCAAACAACATTCGAACGCGAATATTCTGGTCGGCTTCATTCAACCAGTGGAAGAAAGTTCCTTCTTTTGAACCGATGATCTGGATTCGGTCATGTTCATAAAAATCAAACATTCCTGCCAGTTCAAGCCCCGGTTTGGACAAACTGGGATTGTTGACCTTGCGGTCGACGCCGTTTTCTCCGGCGAGAATATCCAGTTGCATGCCGTCAATAACGGCTTGGATGGTAAGCGATTGTCCCATTTATGACACCACCTTATTATGACTTTTTGGCACTGGAGATATTTATCTTATGGATCAAATATATGTAAGTTGTCTTGATGATGAGTCGAAAAAATTGGAAAATCACGATGAAGACTATCGGATACAGATAATTTGCAAAGGAGAATAATTCGACGAATACCAAAAGGTCCATCAAATAAAAGAAAATCAAGTTCATCAGAAAGAAAATCAGGCCCGAAGAGTAAAGTACGAGTTTTACGTGATTCTTGATTAGGAATTCTTTATAAATCTCCTCATAAATCGTAAACACGAAAGCGATGATGATATAAATGTAATCGGTTTTCGCTTCAGTCAAGCGAAAAACGTTTGCGACCGCGTAAAAAAGAATGAAATTGACCAAGAAACTGACGAAGAAGTTGATAAGAATGCTCGAGGAGTATTTCGCTCCCAGATCGATCCGGATCGCTCCTGATGGCGGTCTGTTGGATTGCTTCTGTTGCTTCTTTTCTTCTTTGTGTTGTTCCTTGACGATTTCAATCAGTTTTTCGAGTTCTTCGATTTCCTTGCGCAAATCCTTGTCGTCTTTTCCCATTGCCAAACCTCTGTACTTTGAAAACTGATCTTATACATCATTATCATATCATATGAACAAGTCAATATCGAGTGATTTCAAATCTTGATTTCAATGACCGAGAACATCTCCGGAAAGAATCTTTGCCAGATAGGCTCCGGTGTAACTATTCTTTGCCTTCGAAATTTGCTCAGGTGTTCCACATTTCAAAATCTCGCCCCCACGATCTCCACCTTCAGGTCCGAGATCAATGATGTGATCCGCAACTTTGATGACATCGAGGTTGTGCTCAATGACGATGACGGTTGCGCCCTTGTCGACGATGTTGTTCAATACCTGAAGCAGATTCACTATGTCATGACTGTGTAGTCCGGTAGTAGGTTCGTCTAGGATATAGATCGAACGATCGGTGATCCGTTTGTATAGTTCGCTGGCGAGCTTGACTCTTTGCGCTTCGCCTCCTGATAAAGTTGTAGACGATTGGCCTAGTTTGATATAACCCAACCCAACATCCGCGATGGTTTTCAGTCGATTGTGGATCTTCGGTATATTTTGGAAGAAAACAACCGCTTCCTCAACTGTCATTTCAAGAACATCCGCGATAGTTTTTCCCTTATATTTGACTTGAAGCGTTTCTTGGTTATAACGCTTTCCATGACACTCTTCACATTCGACGTAAATATCAGGCATGAAATGCATCTCGATTTTGATTACGCCATCTCCTGAACAGTGTTCGCATCTTCCACCTTTGACGTTGAAAGAAAATCTGCTTTTGTCATAACCGCGGATCCTTGCTTCCTTGGTTTGGGAAAACAAGTTTCTGATTTCGTCAAAAACGCCCGTATAGGTGGCGGGATTGCTTCTTGGGGTTCTACCAATGGCGCTTTGGTCGATATCGATGATCTTGTCGAAATTCTCATAGCCTTCGATGCCGTCGCATTTTCCGGCGATTTCGTTTCTCCTTGTCAACAAGTTCACAAGTCCTTTGTAAAGAACGTCGTTAACGAGGCTTGATTTACCGGATCCCGATACTCCAGTTACCACTGTGAAACATCCGATTGGAAAATCAACGTCAATCGACTTGAGATTGTTCTGTTTTGCCCCTATGACTTTCAAATAGCCTCGTTCGTGCTTGCGGCGCTTAACTGGTGTCGCAATCGAGAGTTTGCCGGATAGGTATTTGCCGGTAATCGAGGTTTCAGATTCAAGTATCTCTTTGGGAGTACCGGCAAAAACGACTTCGCCTCCGTGTTCACCAGCACCAGGACCTATATCGACAACAAAATCAGCGTTTTCAATCATTTCCATATCGTGCTCGACGACAATCATCGTATTTCCGAGATCGCGCATATCTTTGAGCGTTGCGATCAATCGCATGTTATCGCGCTGATGCAATCCGATAGACGGTTCATCAAGCACATAAAGAACGCCAGACAGCCTTGAGCCGATCTGTGTAGCTAGCCTTATTCTTTGGGCTTCGCCACCCGAAAGCGTTCCTGCGGCCCTGGATAAGGAAAGATAATCCAGTCCCACATTGAGTAAAAAGCGTAGTCTTTCGTTGATTTCTTTGAGAATAGACCTAGCGATCTCTTTTTCTTTTGCATTCAGTCGCAGATTTTCGAGGAACTCAATTAAATGCAGAACGCTCATATTGGTGAATTCGTCTACATTGATTCCACCAACGCGAACTGACAAAGCTTCCGGGCTCAATCTTTTTCCATGACACACTTCGCATTCTATGTCATTCATCATTGTTTCAATCCAGTCTCTGATCATCCTCGAAGTCGTTTCGACATATCGTCTTTCCAAACTCGTGATGATCCCTTCGAATGGACGTACAGTTTTGTGGACATAATCACTTGATTTTGATTTGATCTGAAAATCAATCAGTCTGTTCGTACCGTAGAGAATGATATTTTTATCGTTTTCAGACAGTTCATTGAATGGTTTGTAAATGTCTATATCCAGCGATTTACACGTTTGGATTACTTGTTGGAGATAAATCGATTCAGTATTTGCATACTTGTCAAAGACGCCTTCTGAAATCGACTTTTCCGGATGCGGTACCAACAAGTTTGGATCGATTTTTCGCTTGAATCCGAGTCCGGAGCATTCGGGACAAGCTCCGTAAGGTGAATTGAACGAAAAAAGCCTCGGCTCAAGTTGACTTATCGTAAAACCGCATATCGGGCAACTGAAATGCTCGCTGAACAGAACTTCTTCATCGTCAATCGTGGCTTTGACCAAGCCTTCGGACAACTTTGTCGCCGTCTCGAGCGAGTCATAGACTCTCGATCTTTGCTCGGGCTTGATTACGATCCTGTCGATTACCACGTCAATATCGGAACGTTTGTTTTTTTCAAGGTCAATCTTCTCGTCAAGCTCGATAAATTCACCGTTTATGCGAACGCGAACGTATCCTTCCTTACGCAAATCATCGATCGTTTTTTCATGTGTGCCTTTTTTGCCTCTAACTATCGGAGCCATGATGATGACTTTTGCGCCAGATTTTTCCATGAGGCGGTTGGTCATCTCCTGAATCGTTTGCGAAGTGATCTCAATTTCGTGTTCAGGGCAGAATGGATGGCCAATCCTGGCGTAAAGCAATCTTACATAGTCATATATTTCTGTGATAGTTCCCACGGTTGAGCGCGGGTTGTGCGAAGTTGTTTTTTGGTCGATCGAGATCGATGGCGATAATCCTTCAATCGAATCTACATCGGGTTTTTCCATGTTTCCAAGAAATTGTCTTGCATATGCGGACAAAGATTCCACATAACGTCTGCGTCCTTCTTCATAGATCGTGTCAAACGCCAAACTGGTCTTCCCGGAACCGGAGAGACCTGTCATGACGATAAGTTGGTTTTTTGGCAACTCAAGGTTGATGTTCTTGAGATTGTTTTCTCTTGCGCCTTTGATGATGAGTTTATCGTTCATATACATACCCTTTTCAATTTGATCTTTGTCTTGAATTCAATAGCCCAAATCGACTTAAGAATGATTATACCACAATTGTCACTTGGTGTAAAAAAGGAAGCGTGTGGTCACGACTCCCTTTCAATGATTTCCATGAACTGCCGTTCGTCAATCACTTTGACGCCGAGTTCATTGGCTTTTATCAATTTGGATCCCGCTTCACTGCCGGCAATCACCAAATCTGTATTTTTCGACACCGAGGACGTTGGATTTCCACCTTTTCTTTCAATCAGCGCTTTGGCTTCGTTGCGGGTCATGTTTTCTAAAGATCCGGTCAGTACGATCGTCTTACCGGAGAAATATGATGTAGTTTCAGCGTTTTCGCGTTTCGCAACCGTGTTTACACCCAGTTGTTTTAACTGAGCAATCATTTGGCGGTTCTTCTCGTCCTTGAAATATCTGATGATGCTGTTAGCTATGGCTTCTCCGATATCGTCTATGGCAATAAGCTCTTCTTCTGTGGCTTCCATGAGTTCGTCGATATCAACGAAATGGCCAGAAAGGATTTTGGCTATTTTGTTTCCGACGTGTCTGATTCCGAGCCCAAACAATAGTTTATCCAAGGGGTTTGTCTTGCTGCTTTGGATTGCGGACAATAGGTTGTCTACGGACTTGTTTCCAAATCCTTCTTTCTGTATTAAATCCTCATAGTATTTGTCCAAAGTGAAGATGTCCGGAAGGGTATTGATGTATCCGTCATTATATAGTTCTGTAAGGATTCTTTCTCCAAGCCCATCGATATTGTAGGCATCACGCGATGCAAAATGGATCAATCCTTCAAGATGTTTTCCCTCACAGTGGGGATTGAGACAATAGTAGTCAGCTTCGCCAACTTGACGCGAAAGATCTTGTCCACAGATTGGACACTTGTCAATCATCGAAAATGGTATTTCCTTACCGGTCCTAACTTCAGGTACGACCCGGACAACTTCGGGAATGATTTCGCCAGCTTTGCGGACGACAACCTGATCTTTGATTCTGATGTCGCGGGCCAGACAGAAATCCTCATTATGCAGGGTCGCTCTGGAAACCAAGGATCCGGAAATCATGACCGGTTCGAGTTCGGCTACGGGTTTGACAACACCGGTTCTTCCAAGTTGGAATCGAATATCGTTAAGTCTTGTCATCACCTCTTGAGCGGGAAACTTGTAGGCGATTGCCCATTTTGGTGATTTTGCAGTATAACCGATTCGATCATAAAGTTTGTATTCGTTGACTTTTACGACGATTCCATCGATTTCGTAAGGAAGAGAGTTTCTTTTGTCATCCATTTCTTTGACAAATTCGATTACTTCATCAATGTTTGCACATTTTCTGGTCAAGGGATTTATCTTGAATCCCCACTTCTCGACTAACTCCAATGAGCCGTAGTGGTCTTTTGCTATAGAGCGATCCATCAGGTAATAGATGAAGACGTCAAGGTTTCGCTTTCTGACGATTTTCGGATCTAGTTGCCTGATGCTGCCTGCGGCGGCATTCCTGGGGTTTTTGAACGGTTCTTCCCCGTTTTCAAGCTTCTCGAGATTGAGTTTCTCGAACGATTTGTTAGGCATGAATATTTCACCACGCACTTCAATCGATAAGTCTTCGGGAATCTTCAGCGGAATTGAATTGATTGTCTTGACGTTTTCAGTGATGTCTTCGCCGACAAAACCGTCTCCTCTTGTTGCAGCTCGTTCAAGGTAGCCGTTCACATAACTGAGAGAAACGGAGAGACCGTCGATTTTCAATTCAGCGACATATGAAAAGTCAGTAACTTCCTTGCGGACTCTCGCATCGAATTCTTCGAGTTCCTCCAAGGAGTACGCGTTTCCTAATGACAACATCGGGACTTGGTGTCTGACTTTGACAAAACCATCACGGACTTCTCCACCAACACGGACAGACGGCGAATCCTTGCGCATGAATTCTGGGTTTTCTTGCTCGAGGAGGATCAATTCCCGCATAAGTCGGTCATATTCGCTGTCAGGAACGCTGGGGTTGTCCAACACGTAATACTCGTGATTGTAACGGTTAAGCATTGATCTCAGTTCGTCAATTCGATCTTTGACATTCATTTGATCTTTCCACCTTCTTGATGCTGGGATGATCCCGCATGAGAATTTTGATGCCAACATTTTGTTGAAAGGCGATCGTTACTTTGTCGTTGTTAAGTTGGACTACGACACCTTTGCCAAAAGTCTGATGTTCAACCTTGTCGCCGATAGTCAAATCGTTTCTGACAGGATCATATCCTGAAGGCACCTCCGGAACAACATGATTGATCGCATGGTGTCTTGGTCTATCATAAACGGGTTCTTTGGGAACTCCGATTCCGGAGTGCTCGATGTACTGGTCTTCGATTTCGCCGATGAATTGTGATTCTTCATTGGACATCAGGCGCCCGTACATGTACCTTTGCCTGGCGTTAGTCAGGAACACCTTTTCCTTGGCTCTTGTCAAGGCAACATAGAAAAGTCTTCTTTCCTCTTCGATATCTGCTTTTTCAAATAAGCTTTGGCTGGAAGGAAAAAGCGTTTGTTCGAGACAGGCAATGAAGACGACTTTAAATTCCAAGCCTTTTACAGAATGAGTCGTCATCAGACTGATAAATTTGTTGTCTTCCAACAGGGCTTCCGCTTCTTCCCTCAAGGCAAGATCGGTGAGTATCTCGATTAACTTGTCAAAGTTGGAAACGTCTGAGTCATAGCTTTTGATTTTTTCTAGAATGACGGTTTTGAATTCCTGCAGGTTTTCAATTCGTCTTTCAGCCTCGATTTTCTTCTCTGCTGACCAGTCTTCGTTTTTGAGCATGTCAACGTATCCGGTGACTTCGAGGAGTTTGTCATAGGTCATTAATAGATTGACATTTTCAATGTTCTTGGTGATCTCCAAGAGGTCATGCTTCAACTTTTGAAGTCTCTCTAACCCTTTCGTTGAAACTGATTCAATTTGGTCATCGATGGCATCCATCAATTTGAGATTGTTAGCTTTTGCATGACTCTCAATCTTGTCAAAAGACTGTGGACCGATGCCGCGTTTCGGTTCGTTGTAAATACGGGAAAAGGCGTAATCATCGCCTCTGTCGATCAATAGCCTTAAATAGGCAATCATGTCTTTTATCTCTTTGCGTTTATAGAAGGAAATGTTCCCGATGACTTTGTGGGGGACGTTATAACGCAAGAAAAGATCCTCGAATCTTCTGCTCATCGCATTGTTACGATAGAGGACGGCGATGTCTTGATAATCATATCCATCCTTAAGGAGATTCTTGATCCGGTTGTAGATGAAGTAAGCTTCTTCCTCATCGTTCTGTGAGCGGAAGTGATAGACTTTCTCGCCTTCACCAAGTTCGCTGAATAATTCCTTAGGTATTCGGTTGCGATTGTGGCTGATCACGGAATTAGCCGCATTCAGGATGTTGGTTCGAGAACGGTAGTTTTGGTTAAGGACTACCTTGTGATATTTAGGAAAGTCGCGCATAAACTTCCTGATATTTTCTATGTTTGAACCGCGGAACGAATATATGCTTTGATCTTCATCGCCGACGATGAACAGGTTTTTGTGTTCCTTAGCCAACAAATGCACAATTTCGTATTGAAGATCGTTCGTATCTTGGAATTCATCGACAAGAACGTACTCAAACCAATCCTGGTATTTTTTGAGAACATCAGGATAGCCTCGAAAAAGCTCCAACACAAGAATCAACAGATCTTCGAAGTCCACTAGGTTGTTATCTTTTAGATAACGTTGATATGCAGGGTAGATTTCTTCCATGACGGTTTTGATCGGTTCAACCAGAAAATCAAGTGTTTCGGGTTTGCCTTTGATTTTCTCTACCAATCCCGCTACTGCTCTGGGCGAGAAAGATTTGATGTCATAGCTATGTTCCTTCAACAAGTTCTTGACGATGATATGGACATCATCGTCGTCGACGATCTGGAAGTTGTTGCTATAGCCGAGTCGATGGATATCAAAGCGAAGAATCTTGGCTCCCATGGCATGAAAGGTTGAAATCCAGATACCCTTAAGCGGAAGATCGATCATCTGATATACTCGATTTTTCATTTCCTCAGCCGCTCGATTTGTGAAGGTGATCGCTAAAATATTGCCGGCTGGAATTCCGACGTTTTCAATCAGATAAGCGATTCTGTTTGTCAATACCCTGGTCTTCCCCGATCCCGCTCCGGCTACAGCCATGATCGGCCCGGAAACCTTCTTGACCGCTTCAATCTGTTGCGGATTCATTGCCTGCAATATCTTGTCGTTCAATCTGATCACCTATCAATATTATACCATGTACAGCGTCGTTCTGTTACCTTCAAGCGAAGAAAAACCGACGGTTTCCCGTCGGTTTTCACTTGTTTTCTTTATTGATCTTGATGTCGGTCAATAGCCTAAGTAATCTCGCCACAAAAAGCATCAGCGATGCCAAGGCGATCAAGGCAAACGCAACTAGAAAAGCAATTACTTGGAGTTTTTCGCCCATGGTGGACGAACTGAAGTCTTCGTCGAGTAGCATTACCAAGTTTGTGATGGTTCCGAACACACCCAAGACAAAACTGACAAAGAAGCCTGTTAACATCACTATTTTATCTGACATTATCGAACGCTGGATTTCAATTCGACGATGCGATTGAAAACCAACTCGCCTCCTTTCGTCTCGTAATCAACAGAATAATATCCGTTGCGGACAAATTGGAAGCGTTCCCCCGAAACAGCGTTTTTCAAATCTGGTTCGACATATCCGGAAAGTGTTTGCCAAGAATTGGTGTTCAACCTTTCCATGAGATCACGATCGGAATCAGAGTCGACCAGCAACGGTTCAAACAAGTTGAACTTGGCAGGTATAGCAGTGGTTGCTTCAACAAAGTGGACGTTTCCATTTGGCTTGCGCTCATTGAAGCCGGATCCGGATTTTGTCCTTTCATCATAAGTACAATGAAGTTCCTTGATTGATCCGTCAGTGTTGTAGACGACATTCTCACATTTGATGAAATATGCATGCATCAGCCTGACTTCTAAACCTAGAGATAGACGTTTCCAATGTTTGTTGGGCTTTTCGGGCAGAAAATCGGATTTTTCAATATATATTTCTCGACCAAAAGGTAATTTACGACTGCTAAGATCGGGGTTGTCGACGTTGTTTTCGACATCAACATACTCTATGCTTGACTCAAGATAATTGATGATGATGACTTTGATTGGATCAAGCACCGCGTGGACGCGTTTTGTTTTATTCACGAGGTCATTCCTTAAAGCGTTCTCTAGCATTTCGCTTGATACAGTCGAGTTGAT
>JAFGQT010000124.1 GCA_016935515.1 Bacilli bacterium | reverse complement strand
TTTATCGAATATTTCGCGGAACTCATCGTTATGTACGTCAGCGAAGAATCCATTGATCAACTGGTTTAAGACCAATTGGAGTTCAACATCTGCCTGATAGATTTCCTTGGAACGATAGGATCGTTCTCGGTTTAGTCGATTCACTTCTTCAGCGTCCATGCCGAAGATCACGATATTATCGTCGCCGACAAGCTCATGGATCTCGACGTTAGCTCCGTCTTCAGTTCCGATCGTGACAGCACCGTTCATCATGAACTTCATGTTTCCGGTACCGCTCGCCTCTTTCGACGCCGTCGATATTTGTTCAGACAAGTCAGCTGCCGGCATGATTATCTCAGCATAGGAAACATTGTAATTTTCCACAAATACGACTTTCAGGTATTCGGAAGTATCCGGATCGTTGTTGAATTTCTGAGCGATAGTGTTGATGAGTTTGATTATCTTCTTAGCGAAATGGTATGCTCCAGCAGCCTTTGCACCGAAAATGAAGGTGTGTGGGTGATATTGCTTACGAAATTCAGGATTAGTCTTCAGTTGATGGTGCACCCACATTATATGCAGGGCATTCATCAGTTGCCGCTTGTATTCATGAAGCCGTTTGACCTGAATGTCAAAGATGGAATCGGGATCGACTTTCAGTCCTTGTTCGCTGAGAATCCGCTTCGCAAGGACTTCCTTCTTGATCCGTTTCATCTTGAGTATCTTGTCCTGGACTGCGATGTCGTCTTTGAAACGAGCAAAATCCGCCAATTTCTCCGGATCATGGTGATAAGCGGTTCCGATATGGTCGTCGAGGATTTGAACCAGTTCCCGATTTGAGTGCAATAGCCAACGTCGATGTGTGATTCCATTGGTGACGTTCCTGAACTTGTCGGGATAAAGCTCGTTGAAGTCTTTCATTTCGATATTTTTCAGGATTTCGGTATGTAACTTAGCGACACCGTTGACAGATGTGGCAGCCACGATACACAAATTAGCCATTTTGACCATTCCGCTTGAGATTATCGCCAACTGGTTGATCAATTCTATTTTCTGATACCCGTACTTTTCAAGCAAAGAATTGCAGAAACGCCTGTTGATCTCCTCAATCAACTGATAAATTCTTGGCAAGAGCGGTTGAATGATAGCTACAGGCCATTTTTCCAAGGCTTCCGCCAATATCGTATGATTGGTATAGGCGGTAGTTTTCTTTGTTATTTCCCAGGCCTCGTCCCACTCTAAATTTTCTTCGTCTAGCAAAATTCGCATCAACTCGGGAATTATTAGTGTCGGGTGAGTATCATTGATATGAAAAACATGCATTTGTGCCAAATTACTCAGCGTTCCGTATTTTTGTTTATGTTTGCGACAAATGCTCTTGACGCCAGCGCTAGTGAAGAAATATTGTTGCATCAATCTTAGTCGTTTACCGTCTTCTGTAGTGTCGTCCGGATACAGAAATCCCGATATTCTCTGTAATTCTGATTCGTATTCGTATGGTGACTTGTCCTTGGGATATTTTCTTGAGGGTTCAGCGTTCCACAAGCGCAAATAGTTGACGACATGATTTTGATCGCCGACGATCGGCACGTCATAGGGAACAGCTCTGATGTACTCGCTGGGACGATAAGTCATCTTCTTGTTATATTCGACGTAGCCAAAAAACGGAATGTCTTCTGCTTCCTCTTCTTTTCTGACCTCCCAGATATAACCGTCAGACAGCCAGTTGTCAGGACGCTCTTCCTGGTAGCCATTTTTGATTTTTTGGCGGAATAATCCGTAACGATACCGTATGCAATGTCCGAATCCGGCATAGCCTTGCGAAGCCATCGAATCAAGATAACAGGCGGCCAATCGGCCTAAGCCTCCGTTGCCCAGACCTGGATCAGGCTCATAGTTCTCGACTTCGTTTAAATCAATATTGACATCCGCAAAAGCAGCCTCTACGATATCTCTGATGCCCATGTTCATCAAGTTGTTTGTGATGAGTCTTCCCATCAGGAATTCCATGGAGAAATAGTGGACCATTCTTGTGTCTTTTTCCGCTAGGGTTTTTTCTGTGTTAACCCAGTCAAGGGCAATTTCTTCGCGAATAAGCGTCCCCAACACGTTGTAACGCTCGCGGACGCTTGATTCTTCAATCGTATGCATGTAAGAGCGCATCAAGCGCTCTTTGAAAATTTTCAGAAAATTATCCTTGGATTTGAATGTAGTTGTTTTCAATTGCTTCACCTCATAAGTGAGATTATACCATCATTGCCACTCTTGAGCGACAAGCGCAGTCCTAAAACCGTTTACCGTTTACGTCAACATGCTCCGATAAAGGTCAATATAGGCATTGGCACTGTCCTTTTGCCAAAAACGCGAATTCATGGCGTTAATTATCATTTGACGCCAATCTTCCTTGGCGTCCGTAAAAATCTTAAAGGCATTTTCGATTTGGAAGACAAGATCGCGGTAATCATAGTTGAAGAACTTAAAGCCGTTGCCTCGCTTCGTGATGCCATCAAAGGCGTCGACAGTATCATTGAGCCCTCCGGTCTGACGTACTATCGGGATCGTACCGTATTTCAGAGCGATCATCTGAGATGTACCGCATGGCTCATATCTTGATGGCATCAAAAATGCATCTGCTCCAGCATAGATATAACTTGGTTCTGTAGCATCGTAGCCGATATTCAGGGCAACTTGAGTCGGATGACGCTGTTTGATCGACTCCAGCCAGCGAACATATCTCTCATCACCGGCACCTAAGATCACGAACTGGATCTTTTCATTCGCCAAGACTTGTTCAAGCGCTGGCAATAGGATGTCAAACCCCTTCTGCTCAACGATTCTTGTGACCATTCCGATGACGAAATAATCATTGCCTTCGCTTAGAGACATGCGTTTTTGTAGGTCAGATTTGTTCTTGGGCTTTGCGCCAAAAACATTCATCAAATTGTATTTTTCCTTGATTGTCAAATCACGATTTGGCCCTATGTCGTCGCTCAAACCATTGATGATACCATAAAAATCCCGATCGCGGCGATTGATGACTTCGACCAGGTTTTTCGAGTAATACTCATATTTCAGTTCTTCTTTGTAAGTCTCCGAGACAGTTGAAATTTTCGTCGCGTTATTGAGCCCGACTTCCATGAAATTGATCCGATGATGGTTCCCGTTATGGTGAATACCCAATCGATCGTAGATTGTGCCTTCATGAACGCCTTGGTACTCGATGTTATGGATCGTCATCAAAGTGCGGATACTTTTCAAGTGTTCATTCTCCTTGATGATCAAGGGTACAAGACCCATGTGCCAATCGTGAATATGAATGATGTCGGGAAGGTCATCGAAGACATCCAAGAAAGCAAGCGCAGCCTTGGAGAAGAAAGCGAATCTGTCCCCGTCATCTTCATAACCGTAAATATCGTCTCGATCAAAGAAGTCATATGACTCGATAAAATAGTAATTGACGTTCTGATTATTATAAGAATATAGTGTTGTCTTGTATTTGTCATCCCCGTAGGCGATGATTTGATCGGCGCGGATTTCGATGAATAGTTTGTATTTATCCTTGATTCTCGGATACAAAGGCATCATGACGCTCGAAGAAACACCGAGTTCGCTATAATTTTCTGCCAAAGAACCAACGATATCGGCCAATCCTCCAGTTTTGACAAACGGATTGCATTCTGCGGTGATCTGAAGAACTTTTAGATCCTCGCCAGAAATGACAATCTGCTTTTTTTCGGACACGAAAAGTTGGTCGAGATTTCCGATTACTTTGGCTTTGGCCAAGATTCGCGTCTCTTTGTCGAGAAGTGCATATTCAACGATGCTGTCAGGTTCTACGTGGCACTGGTTCATGACGATCGAGTTTTTGACTACTGCATCTTTGTGAATGAAAGTCTTACGACCGATGATCGAATTTATCACAGTTCCATCCACAACAGCTCCAGAAGCAACGATACTGTTCTTGATTTTTGCGTCATCGCCATACCGGGAAGGTGCAGACATCGTTTCTTTGGAGAAAATCGGTCGATCCTTCCGGAAAAGCTGTGCCCTGATCTCCTGATTCAACAGTTGCATGTTCGCTTGATACAATTCAAAAGCGCTGTTTGGAAAGAAACAAGCTTGTTCAAAATGGTACGGATGTTTCTTCAGATTCTGCGCGTAATCAAAGACTTCGGTTAGGTTTCGATAAGGGATTGTGTCATAGTTAGTAATATATTCAAGCAATCTGCTTTTCGAAAGCACATATGTACGCATCCGCTTATGCTCAGCGGATACAACTTCGGTGATGTCTGCGGAATGCACGAGATGATCATGTAACAAGACTTGATAGTCGACGTTCCATACCAAATTCGCTGGTGACACAATCACATATTCCTGGGTGCTGCGATTGAAATATTCAAGATGTTCATACATCCTCTGGAAGCTCAATGAATCTTCAATCGAAAGATTAAGGTTTTTTGGCGGCAGGATAAAGATTCCGTCCTTGCGGCGATTAAGATCCCATCTATCACCGGATCCGATGTGGTCGGAAAGCGAACGGTAATTGCCATAAGGAAAGATCGCCACATTGGTGATGTTAGAGTTCTTACAATTGGAAAGCGTGAAGTCTATAAGCCGGTATTTCGCGCCAAATGGCAATGCTCCAGGTACACGATGCCTTGTGAGCCGATTGAAACTGCCAATGTTTGATGCATCACACACTAGAAAAAGGTTAGCCATGATTCTCACCTTTAACATCAAGATTCGTTCTATCAATCAAAATAACTTTTTCAGAAAGACAGATATATTTTTCCGGTATCAAAGTGTTTCGATTGACGATCACATTTCGCAATTTCGCACCTTTAGATATCTTTACTCCGGGAAGTATGACTGAATCTTCGACAATAGCTCCCGATTCGACGATCGTCTCATAACCGATCGATGAATGACGAATCTCACCGTCAATTATCGACCCGTCGGCGATGATGCTGTCGGTGACTTTGGCATTAGCCAGAATCAAGTGCGGAGGCAGATTCAGGGATTTCGAATAAACAGGCAAGTTACTTGAAACATTCAAGGTCAAAAAGTCAGGATCATCGATCATATCCATATGTGCCTGATATAAAGAATCGATGGTTCCTACGTCTTTCCAATAGTCATTGAATTCATAGACGCTTACGCAGTACTTGTCCTTGATTGCCTTCGGAATTATGTTGTTGCCAAAGTCAACCTCCGTTTCCGTGTCGCTAAGAAGCCGCTCCAAAACGTCGGTGTTGAACAGATAAATTCCCATTGAGGCTAGATTCGCATTCGGTTTTTCCGGTTTCTCCTCAAAACTGGTCAAGTAATCTGAATCATCGACTTCAATGATCCCGAATCTGCTAGCTTCTGACTCAGGTACGCGCGTTGCGCATATCGTAAGTTGGGCGTTGTGCGTCAAATGATGCTCAAAGACTTTCTGATAATCCATCTTATAGATCTGATCTCCTGAAAGAATCAATACATAGTCGGCCGAAAACTCCCTGACAAACCGAAAATATTGCTTGATGGCGTCTGCCGTACCTTTTTGCCAAGTGATGCCACCTTGGCTTGAAAATGGGGTCAAAAAACTGATTCCCCCATCGACAATATCCAGGTCCCATGAAGCGCCTGCGCCGATATAGCTCATCAAGTCATAAGGTTCATACTGGGTAACGACGCCAACGACATCGATTTTGCTATTGGCGATGTTGGAAAGCGTGAAGTCGATCAATCGATACTTCGCTCCGAAAGATACGGCAGGTTTGGCCGTATCGCGTGTTATTTCCTTCAAGCGTGATCCTTGGCCGCCAACAAGGATCATCGCCACAAGAGCTTTTTTCATACTTCTTTCGCTTCCTTGACTCTGATATTGACAGGATGATACTCAAAAATTATCGCGGCCAAGGGCGAAACTTTGATGCGAATCGAGTTTTCAAAACCATGATTGGCTTCTTTGAATGATTCCAGAGGCAATCCGTTAAAAATGTTGGATCCTCCGTATATTTCCTTGTCACTATTGAGGATTTCTTCATACGATCCTTCCTGCGGAACGCCCAAGACAAAATCCTCAAAAGCGTTCGGAGTCATGTTCAGAACAACTACCACGAATGAATCTTGTTCTCTGCCAAAACGGACGAAACTAAAGACCGATTGGTTATAGTTCGTCTGATCAATCCACCGGAAACCGCGGGGATCGTGATCGTACTCGAACAGCGCAGGGTGATGATTGTATACTTGGATCAAATCGCGAACAAAACGGTTTGCACGCTCATGAAGGGGATACTCAAGCAAGAACCAATCAAGTTCTTCCTTGTCCTTCCATTCGTGCATTTGGGCGAATTCACCGCCCATGAAAATTAGTTTTTTACCTGGATGCGTGAACATCAAGCCCATTAGCAGCCTGTAGTTCGCGAACTTCTGCCAATAGTCTCCAGGCATCTTCGAAACGAGCGATCTTTTTCCGTGAACGACTTCATCATGTGATAAGGGCAAAACGAAACGCTCGGAATATTGATATACCATTCCGAAAGTGATTAAGTCGTGGTGATATTTTCGATAGATTGGATCCTTTTCAAAGTACTTAAGTGTATCGTTCATCCAACCCATGTTCCATTTGTAATCGAAGCCAACACCGCCATCGAGAACGGAACCGGTCAATTTCGGAAAAGTCGTCGAGTCTTCCGCAAACAATAAAACTGAATGATCATATTCCTTAATTGCCCAAGATAGATTTCTCAAAAACTCGACACCGCCGAAATTGGTTCCGATTGCGGAGTTTCCCAAATAGTATAGGATGTTGGAGACAGCGTCAAGCCTGAATCCATCCACATGAAAATATTGCATCCAAAAATAGGCGTTTGAAATCAGAAAGCTTTTAGTAACACCTTTTCCGAGATCGAGATTCACTGTTCCCCAGACGACGTTCTCCCTGATATTCACATCATTGTATTCATATAGCGGTTCTCCGTCAAACATGTAAAGCCCGTGCGCATCCTTGCAGATGTGCCCAGGCACCCAATCGATGATCACACCGATGTTCTCTTTGTGACATGTGTCCACAAAATACATCAAATCTTTTGGAACCCCATATCGCGAAGTGGCGCTGTAATATCCCGTACCTTGATACCCCCAAGATTCATCCAAAGGATGTTCGACTATCGGCATCAACTCAATATGGGAGAATCCGTGCGCTTTGACGTAAGGAATAAGGTAATCGACGAGTTCATTGTACTTGTGGAATGAACCGTCTGGTTTTGTCATCCATGACCCCAAATGAACCTCATAGATCGATAATTTTTCCATGAATGGGTTATTCTGACGTCTTTGGGATAGGTAACTTTCATCATGCCACTCGTAGCCCTCGATATCATAGACTTTCGATGCAGTTTCCGGACGGTTGTCAGAAAAATATGCATATGGATCAGCTTTGAAGATTGTCTGTCCGTAGCTCGTGACGATGCAGTACTTGTATCTCGCCCACTCAGAAAGACCGGCAATGAACAGAGAGTAAACTCCGGAAGCATCGATCTTCTCCAGCACATGCGTGCGGGAGTCCCAGAAATTGAAGTCGCCCACGACGGAAACGATTTTTGCATGCGGAGCATACACCGTAAATCTAACACCGGTGATGATTCCTTTATCGTCTTTGATCAAGTGGGCGCCAAAATGTTTATATGCCTCTTTGAGTTTGCCTTCGTTGAAAAGAAACAGGTCAAGTTCCGACATCCGGTAATCCATCTCATTTTCTCCCTTCGAGAATGTGGCTTATCATTTCGTACGGGTAACCTTTTCTCAGCAAGTATGTGATGATGCGGTTTCTTTTATCAAATGCATTCATATCTTCGCGCTGGAGTCGTTTTTGAATAATCTCAAGCTCGCGTTCGAGTTCCTTTTTTTCATTGACGACTCTGTCAAAATCAGCTTGGTGTGTTTGGATAAAATCATTTACATGTTCGAGATAATAGCCTTTCCCATATAGGTACTGCTTCATTTTAGCATTAGCAGCCTGTCTGGAAAGGCGTTTCATTGATTCGAGCTTTTTGAAGAACAAATACTCGATGTTTTCAAGCCACTGTTCCGATGGGACTTTCAGAAGCGTTGCTTGAATCAATTCAATCGGAAATCCGCGCGTCGACAGTTCATAATCGATTCGTTTTGGACCGATTCGCTTGGACTCGCAATTGAGGGCGACCACCTCAGAGATCGTTTTCTTTTCATCAAGCAAACCTTCTTTATCGAGTTTGGCGAGCATTGTTTTTTTTTCGGAGACAGAGACATCATATTTCTCAAGATATTTGTCGACTTCTTTGTTAGATCTTCCGGCGATCAAGACATAGCGTTTCAGTTTCTGATACACTTTGTCGACATTGGCTTCAATTTCGAACTCGGTGAATTGCTTATCTGTCAGCTCTTTACCCTTCAACAAGCGAAATTGAACAACGAGATCTTCAGAAATCTCAAAAATGCTTTCTTCAGTATCATTGACCATAAAAGTCACTTCATAACGATTCTGTTTTTTTCTCAGTTTCCCTATTTTTGGCACGATGCAGGTACACCTCTTCCTTGGTCGACCATTCACCATGGATCTCCGAAGCTGGAGTAACATAGACAAAGGCCTGCGGATCAGCTTGGATGATGATGTTGCGTACAAAAAGATATTCGCTGTTTTGAATCACGATTACCAATAATGTTTTGGCGGTGTCGGTATATGCTCCGTATGCTTCTATTTCCGTCATCCCACGACTGAAACTGGAGAAAATTGCCTCTTTGACAATCTCCGGTTTCTGAGTGATGATATGGACTGCTTTTTTGGACTGGAGACCAAGCAAGAAGGAATCCGCGACTTTTCCAGAAAGAAATACAATGACCAATGCGTACAAGGCATTAACAAATCCAACTCCAAGTCCCTCGGGACTGGTCAATGCACCTAATAAGATCACCGAGGAATCGACAATATAAACGGATACTGCCAGAGACAAGATCGTATATTTTTTCATGATCTTGATCGGAATGTCCGTTCCCCCCGTTGTGCCACCGTAATGAATAACGATCGCAAAACCGATTCCAATCAAACCGCCCGCATACAGCGCGACAAGCAACAGGTCATTGGGAGAGAAATCCGGATTGGGCACGGTCATCTCAAAAATCCACAGTATGGCAGGAAACAAAAATGATCCATAGATGCTTCGATAAAATTCGCGTTTTCCAAGGAACACTAGTGCACTGAACAAGAAGAGAATACTGAGGACAAAAACGTAGACCGATATCGGTATTTGATCAAAATAGCGATTGAATACCATCGCAATACCGGTGACGCCGCCAGTTACTATTCCTGAAGGTATGACAAAAAAATAGAAGGCTACAGCCATGATAAAGACGCCAAGCGTCAGGAACACATATTGTTCCAACCAACCGATCTTCCTGATCGGTCTAGCTTTTTTCACCCTGATCATCCCCTAAATCTTCGCTTGTAACAAAAATGCATGGATAAAAATATCCAAATCACCGTCCATGACTTTTCCGACTTGCGAGGTCTCTGCCTCTGTCCGATGGTCTTTGACCATTGAGTACGGATGGAAAACATAGGAGCGGATCTGGCTTCCGAAGGCGTTCTGGACATTCGTGGTGGACAATTGGTCGATCTCTTGTTGTTTCTTCTCGAGTTCAAGTTGATACAACTTGCCTTTAAGAACCCTCAGGGCTGTTTCGCGGTTTTGTAGTTGGCTGCGCTCGTTTTGGCAGGTAACGACTGTCTTGGTTGGCAAATGTGTTATCCTAACGGCTGAATCAGTGGTATTGACGCCTTGACCCCCGTTTCCGCTGGAACGGTACGTGTCGATCTTCAAATCTTGTTCGTTTACTTCCACTTCAATCGATTCATCGATTTCCGGGACAACGGACACCGATGCGAACGAAGTGTGCCTTCTTCCCGAAGCATCAAACGGCGAGATCCTTACAAGTCTGTGAACACCAGATTCGGCTTTTAGGTAACCGTAAGCATTGGTTCCGGATATCAGCAATGTCGCAGATTTGAGCCCGGCCTCTTCACCGTCCTGATAATCAAGAACAGTCAGCTTGTAGTTATTGTTTTCTGCCCAACGGGAATACATGCGAAAAAGCATTTGAGCCCAGTCTTGAGATTCGGTTCCGCCGGCACCGGGATGAAATTCAAGGATCGCATTCAATTTGTCATAAGGCTTGTCCAACAACAAGGCGATTGTGAGCGTCTCGATTCCCTGCTCGATTTTAGGAATGAGGACTTCAGCTTCATCAAGATCGATTTCCTCGCCTGAAGCCACGAGTTCATATGTAAGCTCCAAAGTTTCCATATCATTCTTGATTTGGAAATACTTTTCGATTACATCCTTGATCTCGTTTTGTTCGCGAATTACTGCTTGCGCTTTCTTTTGGTCAGACCAAAAATCCGGTGACAAAGTTTTGTCATCGAGAATTTTTAAGCGGGATTGACGCTTGTCGATCATGACAGTACTTGTCAGATCGGAGTACTTTGTATCCAGCTCATTGAGTTTGGTCTTGAGTTCAAGTTGATTCATGTCTTCACCTAGTCTATTCGTTGCGTCCGTGACAATATTTATATTTCTTGCCGCTGCCACAAGGACAAGGGTCATTGCGCCCAACTTTGGGAACGGCCTTGATCGGTTGTTTCTTTCGGTTCTCGTCTTCCTTGCCGGATGAAGTGAACATCGGCTTGGCAACTTGAACGCGTTCAGTGTTCTGTCTTACCTGAGCTTTGAGTACGAATCTAGTAACATCGTCCTGGATGCTTTCAACCATACCTTCAAACATCTGGAAGCCCATATCCTGATATTCTCGGAACGGATTGATTTGGCCGTAACTTTGCAAAGTCACGGATTGTCTCAATTCACTCATGGCATCAATATGTTGAACCCAATATGTATCCACAACTCTCAAAGTGATTGCTTTCAAAAAATCGTTGTAGATTTTTTCTCCCGCCAAACCTTTCTTGTTGCTGACTTCCTTTTTGTAAAGATCAAAGATATATTGTGTCGCGTCGGTTTCGGAAGCTAACACCTTCGGATCGACTGCGTCTTTCGCGAAAAACTTGTTCAAGCTTTTGTATAGTTCTTCCCGATTGTCAGAATGTTGTTCGATAGCGCGTTTCAATGAGCTTTCGATCATCTGGTTGGCAAGCTCCTCAATCGTGTCAAGAAACAGAACGTCAGTACGTTGCTGGTATATGATCTCGCGCTGTTTCCGTAATACTTCATCATATTGGAGTACGGTCTTCCGTCGGTCGAAGTTCGAACCTTCAATCTGTCTTTGAGCCCGAAGCACAAGTTTGGAAAACATGCCGTAATCGAGCGGAGTCTCAGTGTCGGTGCCTTTTTGCATCGTTATCATCGAAATCATCCGTTTGAATCTGTCGCCGCCGAATCGGCGCAACAGGTCGTCATCAGCTGACAGGAAAAAGCGCGAATAACCAGGGTCTCCCTGACGTCCGCTACGGCCCCGCAACTGATTATCGATCCTTCGCGACTCATGGCGCTCAGTACCGATTACCGCTAGTCCTCCTAGTTCAACAACCCCTGGTCCAAGTTTGATATCTGTACCACGTCCGGCCATATTGGTCGCAATTGTGACAGCCCCCATTTGCCCGGCTTTCTCAACGATTTCAGCTTCCCGTTCGTGCTGCTTGGCATTCAAGACGTCGTGCTTGACTCCCCGTTTTCGGAGCATACTTGAAAGTAGTTCCGAGCTTTCGATCGATATCGTACCGACCAAAAGAGGTTGTCCAAGCTTGTGGCGTCTCTCGATTTCGTCTGCTAAAGCTTTGTACTTTGCCTGCATGGAGGCAAAAATAAGGTCATTATCATCAATTCTGATTACCGGTTCATTCGTCGGAATTTCCACAACGAACATGTTATAGATGTTCCTGAATTCCTCTTCTTCCGTTTTGGCTGTTCCAGTCATACCGGACAGTTTTTTGTACATCCGGAAAAAGTTTTGAAATGTGATCGTCGCTAGAACTGTCGTTTCTTTCTTGATTTCGACGGCTTCTTTGGCTTCAAGGGCTTGATGCAATCCTTCAGAAAACTGACGACCATGCATCAAACGTCCAGTGAAGGGGTCGACTATGACTACCTTTCCTTCTTGAACGACATAGTCCACATCGCGAGACATGATGTAGTTGGCGCGAAGCGCATTGTTGATATGATGCAAGAGTGTTACATTGGCTACGTCGTATAGATTTTCAAGTTGGAAGAACGCTTCAGCGCGTTTGATTCCCTGTTCCGTCAGACTTAT
>JAFGQT010000123.1 GCA_016935515.1 Bacilli bacterium | reverse complement strand
TTGTTGACATCGTAATTCGCCTTATCGATTGCGTTCTTGGCTGCTTTGTAGGCGAGATCGGAAGTTGTCTCGCAGAAAGCTAGATGTCTTTCCTTGATCCCGGTTCTGGAAATGATCCATTGATCGGAAGTATCTACAACTTGCTCGAGATCTTGATTGGAAATAATTGTGTCCGGCACGTAATGGCCGGAAGAAATCACACGCAAGTAACCTTTATTCATGGCCATGTTATGTCTTGTCCTCCACATATATTCCATAACGGCGGTATCTTGCTTGCCGGTTTTCCAGCAGAGTTTTTGGATCAAGTTGCAACAAGCTTCTGGCTTTTTCGGTAATTTTTGTCTGTAGAGCGGACAACGGGGTGTAATTGTCAATATGCCAACCACCGGCTGCTTCGGGTATTATTTCATCAATTATGCCGTAAGCAAAGAGATCGTCAGCCGTTAGTTTCATGTCGTCGGCTACTTTGTTCGCCAGTGAGGCATCTTTGTAAAGGATCGCCGCAAATCCTTCTGGCGACAAGATGGAATAGGTGGCATTTTCCAGCATCAGGATGTAGTCAGCAATCCCGATCGCCAAAGCTCCTCCTGAGCCGCCTTCGGAAAGGACAACGGCGATGATCGGCGTCTTGATTGTGAAAAGCAGCCTCAACAAGGAAGCTATGGCTTCAGCCTGTCCTCTGGATTCGGCTTCGAATCCCGGATATGCTCCCGGTGTATCGATCAAGAACAGAATCGGTCGGCTGAATTTCTCTGCTTGGCGAACCAGGCGCATGACTTTACGATATCCTTCGGGATGAGGCATACCAAAATGATTTCGGATTTTTTCTTCTAGTGTTGTGCCTTTTTCCTCGGCGATTATCGTCATGGTGATCTTGTCTATGGTTCCGATACCGCCAACGATGGCATCATCGTTGGCGAAACACCGATCACCCTTCAACTCCAGAAAATCAGGCGCCAGGGTGTGGATAAGCAGTTTGGCTGTTGGGCGTTGAGCGTGGCGTGCAAGTTGCACCTTTTCCCAAGCACTATGATTACCGGTCATGATCTTCCTCCTGTCGATGGAACTGGAGCAATTTGACGATCGTTTGTTTCAGTTCTTTTCGTTCGATTACAATATCCAGCATTCCTTTTTCCAACAGAAAATCTGCGGTCTGGAAATGATCAGGAAGATCTTCCTTGATCGTTTGGGCGATGACTCTTTTGCCAGCGAAGCCGATCAGAGCATCTTTTTCAGCAACTATAATATCGCCGAGCATGGCAAAACTTGCGCTTACGCCGCCAGTTGTCGGATGGGTAATAACTGAAAGGTAGAAAAGTCGGGCATCATTATGCCTAGCAAGGGCAGCAGCAGTTTTGGCCATCTGCATCAACGAAAAAATACCTTCTTGCATCCTGGCACCGCCGGATGCACAAACGATTACCAAGGGTAGCCTTTCTGTAATTGAGGCTTCGATCAGGCGCGTTACTTTTTCTCCGACTACAGAACCCATGGATCCCATCAGAAAATGACTGTCGAGGACGCCGATCATGACATTCATTCTGTCAATTGTGGCCTTGCCGGAAATGAACGCTTCGTTCTCTCCGGTTTCAAGGCTGACTTTGTGGATCTTTTCCTCATATCCAGGGAAGTTTAGCGGATTTGAAGTTTTCAACTTTTTGTCGTATTCAATGAAACTTCCGGGATCGACCAGCATCGCCAATCGTTTTCTGCCGCTGATCTGGAAATACTTTCCGCAATACGGACAAACATAATCATTGGCTTCAACCGCTTCGGTTAGAATGAGATCCTGGCAAAAAGGACATCTAGTGAAAAGATTTTCCGGAACGTCGATTTTAGTCGTCTTCAGTTTGCGTTTTCCACGGTATTGCTGGTTGAACATAACGACTTTTTCCCGGTGTTTGTCAAGAAAGTTTGCCATGAAGTTCCTCCTCGAGCGCCTTCTCGACGAAATTTGTGTCGTAAGTGCCTTTTACAAAAACAGGATTATGCATGATAACATAAAGAAAATCAAGATTTGTCGCGATACCATCGATAACAAAACCCTCGAGGGCAACACGCATCTTGCGGATCGCTTCTTTTCTTGTCGGTGCATGGACGATGAGTTTGGCAATCAGGGAATCATAATATGGCGGAATCTTTGCCCCATTATAGACATGCGTATCAACACGGACACCGGGACCGCCAGGAATCACAAGATTTAAAATTGTGCCTGGAGAAGGAAGAAAACCGTTTAACGGATCTTCGGCATTGATTCGACACTCGATTGTGTGGCCGCTGATTCGGACATCATCCTGAACTATGGACAGGGGATTGTTGAAGGCGATCGAAAGCTGTTCCTTGATGAGATCGATTCCAGTCGACATTTCCGTTACCGGGTGTTCGACCTGAATTCTGGTGTTCATCTCGATAAAAAAGAAGTTTCCTTTCTGATCGACAAGGAATTCGACGGTTCCAGCGCTGCGATATCCAACGGCCTTGGCAAAACGGATTGCGGCTTCTCCCATTTGTTTTCGCAAGACATCATCCAACAACGGAGAAGGGGATTCTTCAATAACTTTTTGGTTCCGACGTTGCATTGAACAATCACGTTCTCCAAGGTGGATTACGTTACCAAAGTTGTCGGCGAGAATCTGGACTTCCACATGCCTTGCGCCGACAACGTATTTTTCAAGATAGAGCCCGTCTTCGGTGAAACTTTTCCTTGCTTCAAGTCTCGTTCTTTGGAAAATATCTCGGAAGTCCGGGCGATTTTCGACGACCGATATGCCTCTGCCTCCACCGCCATTTTTTGCCTTGAGAAGCACTGGATAACCGATTTTTTCTGCTAATGCCAATCCATCCTCAATGTTGGCCAAGGAATAATTCGAACCTGGCAAGACGGCTACCCCACATTTTTCTGCGATCAGTCTGGCATTCGTCTTGTCGCTGGCCGAAAGGATTGTCGAAGCAGTCGGACCTATGAAAACAAGACTTAGGCTTTCGACTAATTCCGCAAAATGGGCGTTCTCTGCCAAAAAGCCGTAGCCAGGATGAATCGCAGTCGCTCCTGTGGCGATTGCAGCAGAAAGAACCCTGTTTATGTTCAAATAGGAATCCTGACTTTGTTCCTTGCCAATGCAGATTGATTCATCAGCCATTTTCACTGGCAGTGAATCTTCATCAGCGGTTGAGTAGGCTACAACTGTTCGAATGCCGAGCTCCTTGCAAGTGCGAAGAATGCGAAGGGCAATCTCACCGCGATTGGCGATCAAGACCTTATGTATCATGTTGTATTGACACCAATGCCTGGTCGTAACCGACGAATTCCTGGTTTTTCACATGGATTTCTGAGATGAATCCATCAACAGGAGATTTGATCTGATTCATCGTTTTCATTGCTTCAATGATACAAAGCGTATCACCTTTATGGACACTGTCGCCGACACTTATGAAAGGTCGTGCCTCGGGAGATGATGAAGCATAATATGTCCCGACAAGGGGGCTCCTTACTATGAGGTCTTCGTGTAGAGGATCTCCAGAACTCTTAGGATTGTCCTCATGAATCTTGGGGGCAGGGAAATGCTCGAGATGCGAAATCTCCTTTTTGAGTTTTATTTTGACGTCACCCATTTCGAGCTCTATCGATGACAGTTTTGTTTTTTCGAATTCACGAATGAATTCGAGAATTTCGGACATAGTTTTCATAATCGCCTCTTAAAATTGAAAAAGTGCTTGCTTGTCACCGTTTTTCCTTCTCATTGATTTTCGATGAAACCGAGCAGATCCTTCACTGTTTTGATCCGCGAAGCTTCAATCTCGGGGATGTTAATATTGAAAGCATCCTCAATGCTCATGATAAGCTCCACTGCATCAAGCGAATCAGCGCCTAAGTCATCATGTATATCACTTTCCAGATGGATGTTTTCTTTAGCAATGTTAAGTTCATTTGCGATCAAACTGATTAGTTTCTCTTGCATAGTTTCCTCCACTTTTCTTTAATTTTCGATATTCAAATAGTTTGAACATCAAAACACTATATACAAGTTTATCACGATTTTGATAATTGTCAACCTCTGGAAATATATAAAAAACCATGGTTCACGTATTATTGGTCAATCATTAGTATGAAACTAAGATATATATCTCTTGTATTAGCAAACTGCCTATTGGCTGACCTGTTGGTCATGTGTGGCACATAATAATACAGGAGTTGCATACATTATCTGTTAGAAGCAGAACCTATGTTGCGCACTCTTCATATCTGGATTTAACAAACATTCATCATTGGTTATTTTCTCTTTGAACCACCTCAGACAAGAAATTGATGCAAATGCAAAGCGTTTGCATTTGTTAATTAATCATACACCTTCTTGTTTGAATTTTTCAAGGTGTTTCATTAATTTAAATTACAAAAAGACCACCATGGATCAGAATAACAGCAATTTAGTGACATTAATGGTAGACCGGAACGGCCTGGTTCATGATATCATGAACGACATTCGGATAATTTAACATCGGGTCTGTCATCGGATTTATCGCCCGAAAATGCTTAGATTGCATGATAGTTGACCGATGCCACGCTACAAATCGAGAAAATGTCTGTGTTTTCTTGCGCCATGGGATAAATATTTGCACAGGTTCAAATTTGTAATTCTTTAACTGAAGTTCAGTCTAACGACAGAATCCTTTTACCTGATAGACTTCCGAACTGAAAGCTGTTTGAGACTATGGTAAGTGCATCAACATCATCAACTACTGGAAATTATTCTGAGACGCTGATATCGTGACCCTGTTTCAAGGGTGGGGCTGTCTGAAAACAGAATATGAAATTGTGAAAAAAACACCGAATTTCATCAGATGCGACTCGGTGTTCTTCAAATGATATTTTGAGTTATTCAACTAGGTTGAATATTATTCAATGATGATCGTAGTTATTGAACGGGCAATGGCGATATACGAGTTCTCACTGTCATAGGAAAGGTTGAAGACTATGTCTTGTTCTGTCTTATTCAAGATAATTGTAGCGATGCTTAGATCAGGATTCTCAAACGCTATCACAGACAAATCAGAATTGGAATTGTCATGCTTGATTCTGTGTGCGCCGGGTTTCACGAACTTTGAGAAGTGTCCGATATAATAGTATGAAGATTGCAAGATCAGCTTCTCAGGATAGATATCGATGATGATCGGGGCATCACAAAGATTGTTGACATGATTAGGACCGCCGAGATTGTCAAGAAACAAATTCCAGTCGATATAACCCTGACACCAATTGGAAAGGTCCCCGATCATTTGTGTTGCATAGCGTTCACCAGAAGACCAGTCGTTGAAGCGTACGCCGCCCTCGATGCAGCCTTCTGTAAAGAGCAATCCTTTATCCGGATACATTTCATGAACCTTGCCGACGTTCTCAAAAGCATTGGATACATACCAATGAAATGCTGTTCCCCATGCGTATTTGGCAGCTTCGGGATCGCTGAACACAGCTTTCGCCCTGTCGATGATGATGTCGCGGTTGTGGTCAAGGATCAGGATTTTTATGTTATCGCCGAAATTTGATTGCATCACTGGTCCAAGATGATGCTTCAGAAAATCTCTTTCTTCGGGCCCAGAATAAAGACAAGAGTCCCAACGTTGAGCTGCTTCGGGTTCGTTTTGAACCGTGATTCCCCAAATGTATATGCCGGACTTCTGATACTCTTCAATGAAACGGACATAGTATTTTGCCCAACTGTCTGCGAACTGTGGGAGCAGATGTCCGCCACGAATTGGCGAATTGTTATCCTTCATGAAAGCCGGTGGAGTCCAAGGCGAAGCGAGAATGTTAAGTGTTTTCCCGGCCAGTTCTTGAGCACGCAAGATTGAAGGAATTACGTAATTGTGATCGCGTGAGATGTCGAATGTCTTCAGTTCACTGTCTCCCTCTTCGATGTATGTGTAACTGGAGAGCGAGAAATCGCAACCATGGATGGATACCCTTCCCATGGTATAGCCAATACCCTCTAATGGATCAAAATATAGTTTCAGGGCTTCTTCCCTGACTTTGCCGCTAACTCGATAGAGGTTGTAACAGGCTGATTCAGTGAATGCGCCTCCAAATCCTAGGATATCTTGGAAGCGTTTTGATGGATCCAGTTTGATTGTTGCTTGAGTCTTTACTTTCTTGATCCGCAATTCATCGGTCAGAGAGAGACGATGATTTGTGTCTTTTGCGGTTACGATTGTTCTGATCATTTGCTTTTCTCAACTTTCATTGTATTTGTGGTTATTAGTTTCAAGGCTATCATGATATATCTTCAATATCTGCCATTCTGACAGCAGATCTTTGAGAGTGAACTTGGCATTTGCAGGAGATGTTGAAGGCAGATATGTTGCTATTCCACCAATATCCGGAAAATATTCGTTGAACAATTTTTCAGCTTT
>JAFGQT010000017.1 GCA_016935515.1 Bacilli bacterium | reverse complement strand
TTCTATGATCCGTTTTGGTCACAATACGGGCTTTTTGGTTTAGCAGGCATCAATTTGTTACGCATTTTCAACATTCCATTTTATGCTTTCAACGAAGGTTGGATTCCGGTCGCCATCAAAAATACCGCAATCATCGAGTTCAGTTTGTCAGTGATTTTTCTGGTGGTGGCTGGATTTGTTTCGCTGCGTAAGGTAATATTATTAAGACATCATATGAAAGAGATTGATATGCATGAGCACAATGCGCTTTGAGAAAGTCGAGAAAACATATATCAATGGTGTGCAAGCCGTTTATGATTTCTCGATGGAAGTCAAAGACGGCGAGTTCATAGTTCTTGTCGGACCATCGGGATGCGGAAAGTCAACGACTTTACGGATGGTCGCAGGACTTGAGGAAATCACTTCAGGTGATCTTTTCATTGACGACAAAAGAGTGAACAACATTGCGCCAAAAGATCGCGACATCGCGATGGTATTTCAGAATTACGCTCTTTATTCACATATGACTGTGTATCACAACATGGCGTTCAGCTTAGTTCTTAGGAAAGAAGATTCTGATTTGATCCACGAACGAGTGATGTGGGCGGCTGATATTCTCGGTCTGACGCCATATCTTAATCGCAAGCCACAATATCTTTCTGGTGGTCAGCGCCAGCGGGTTGCGCTCGGAAGGGCAATTGTCCGTAACCCCAAGATTTTTCTTTTGGACGAGCCATTGTCGAATCTTGATGCTAAATTGCGCTCAACTATGCGCAAGGAGCTTAAGGAGCTGCATCATCGATTGTCTACGACCATGATTTACGTTACTCATGATCAAATCGAAGCCTTGACCTTGGCGGACAGAATCGTTTTGATGAAAGACGGTTTAGTCCAGCAAATAGCCACACCTTACGATATCTACTATGATCCAGTCAATTTGTTTGTGGCAAACTTCATCGGCACGCCGCCAATGAACATTTTCACACTGAGATTGTCTGAAACTGGTGAGTTGGAGGTTTTCGACAACAAGATCGATATATCCGGTCATCCCGTATATCCCACGTTGCGTAAGGGCGGATATTTCGGCAAAGATATCGTCATCGGTGTTAGACCAGAAAATATCAAGGTTTCGCGAGCCAGTTCTGGTGCTATTGGATTGCCTTCGGTGGCTGATGTTTACGAACTTCTAGGTCATGACGCTTTATTGCACTTCAATATTGGCAACAATTCTGTGGTCGCCAAAACCGCAGAAAGAGACGAGATTCAGACAAATGAACCAATAGTCTATACGTTCGAAACCGAACATATCTATTTCTTCGACAAGGAAACGGAGGCGAGAATCTATGGAGATAAATGATGTCGCCCGTCGTCAATCTTGGCCAAGACGCTGGTACTCCTTCAACAAGCAGAAAATCCCGGCGATCTTCACGACTGTCGGCACGCTCTTTTTCACCGCCTTTCTGGATTTTAACGTCCAAGGAACGGAAATCAAACTGGAATCACACATTGCTGCACTCAAACAGCTCACCGGATCAACCTTGAGCAATCTCGCGGCTCCCTTCATGTTTTGTATTTACCTCATCAGCATTATCCAGTTCTTCAATTCTTTCACCTTTGCGAAGAAACGCTCACCATTTGGCCTGATCATGCTTACAATTCTCACATTGCTTCAAGTGTTTTTGGTGATCAAGTATACTCAAGTTTATTTTGTGGAAGACGCGCTTAGAGAAGATTATGTCATTGATGCAGCGGCTAAATTGTCATACACGGTATTCATCATCGGGGCTGTCATGTTCATCATCGGCACTTTCTTCGCTTGGCTATACGTCAATTGGAAATATGTCAAAGTCAAAGAAGACTGACCAAGATCATAACGGAAGACAAAATCCGTACTATATCGACAAGTTTGCCACGATCTCGCCCCGATTCAAAATCGGCTTTTTGAAGTTTTGGCTTGCCGGAATGTCATTCTATCTTGCGGTCATGGGCCTTCCCACTAGATTTGATTACTTGGATCGCATGGTAATATGGACACTCGTGATGGTACTTGGCAACGAATACATCGTCAATCCAATAATTTATTGGATGAAAACAGCAAAATCCGATACCAGCAAGTACTTGCCACACACGATCAAGCGAAAAACATTTTTGAGTTTCTTGATGACTGCGATTTATGTGGTTGCTGGAGTCGTGTTCACACATTTTGCAGTTGAACTGTGGGTCACTGCTGGATTGCCGACAATTGGTGACATCATCAGTGAGGCAACTGTCGATCCTTTCAGTTTTGCGCTGGTATTCCTGTTGTTTGATTTTTTGTGGCGTTCAGCGATTTTCCTGGTAGGGAAGTTATTCGATAGAGGTGCGAAAAATGCTTGAAGTGATTTATGTTTCCTCGAGAAGTTGTACTTGTGAACTAAAAAACAGTTCTGCATATTATAGTGATTTTGTCTATGATGTTTTTATTGACGGTCAACTTGCGCTGCATCAGGTCAAAACCAACGTCTTTTCGCTGTTTTCTCTGAAGCCAGACACGGAATATAAAGTCAGAGCAAACGAAGAGGAAATAACGGTTTGCACCCTTGGAGAAACAACGACCATTTCACCCCGCGATTTCGGTGCGAAGGGTGATGGCATCACTGACGATACCGACGCCATCCAAACTGCGATTTTTGCTTGTCTAAAGCATGGGCGGGTATATTTTGACGAGGGGACATATTTAGTTAGGCCATTGTTTCTTAAGGACGACATTACGATTGAAATTAGTTCCAAAGCAATGCTTTTGGGAAGTATTGATAGATTGAGGTATCCGATTCTACCAGCTAAAATGGGTATCGATAGTGAAGGATTCTCGGAACTGTCAAGTTGGGAAGGCGAACCACAGCCGACCTATGCATCGACGATTACAGGTATATGGTGTGACAATGTTCATTTGATTGGTGAAGGAACAATCGATGAAAATGCTCAGAACGGTGATTGGTGGATCGATCACAAAAAGATGAAGGATGGAGCCTTCAGACCCAAAGGGATTTTTCTTGCGAATTGCAGCAATATCCATATTCAAGGTCTGACGATAAAGAACACACCATCATGGAATCTGCATCCATATTTTTCGAAACATTTGGATTTTATCGATCTGAAGCTGATTAGTCCAAAAAATTCACCAAATACTGATGGATGTAACCCAGAATCGTGTTATAATGTAAATATACTTGGTGTGAATTTCTCCGTTGGCGATGATTGCATTGCCATCAAAAGCGGGAAATTCGCTATCGGTATGGAATACCGTCGACCGTCAGAAAAAATCACAATTCGCAATTGTAAAATGGCCTATGGCCATGGCGGCGTCGTGCTCGGAAGTGAAATGAGCGGAGGAATCCGTGATCTTCAGGTTCGACAATGCCTGTTCGAGAAGACCGATCGGGGACTGAGAATCAAAACCAGGCGGGGCCGCGGCGAGTCTGCGGTCATTGACGGCATAACGTTTGAAAACATCGTCATGCAAGATGTCCTGACACCACTGGTGATCAATATGTATTATTATTGTGACGCCGATGGAAAAACCGAGTATGTCTGGAGCAAAGATCCTTACCCGGTTGATGAAAGAACTCCGAAGTTAGGAAATTTTGTCTTTAGGAACATGGTCTGCCGCAATGTTCATGTTGCTGCCGGCTTTTTCTACGGTTTGCCCGAACGACCGATCGAGTCGATCTCTCTCGAGAATATTGAATTCACTTACGCTGAAAATCCAATCAGCGACATTCCCGCGATGATGAGTTTTCTCGAGCCAATGACTAAGAGGGGCCTTGAGTTTCACCTAGTTGACAAAGTCAGTCTAAAGAATGTCAAGATCAACGGAATGGACGGCGAACCGTTCATCTTTGACCAAATAAAAGCAACTGAAATAAACTGAGCAGTTTTGGAGGTAACAAACATGCAGGACTTGCTTTCAAGAGTTGAAAATGAAGGAATCATTGCGGTTATAAGAGCCGAAGATGGCCAAACCGCTAATGAAATAGCAAAGCGATGTTATGAAGGTGGAATATCGATTCTCGAGATCACCTTCACCGTTCCCAATGCCGCTGAAGTGATCGCAATGTTGGTAAAAGGTTTTGGCGATACCGACATGGTGATCGGAGCAGGAACGGTTCTTGACCCGATGACAGCCAAAATTGCGGTTGATGCCGGCGCAAAGTTCATCGTTAGCCCCGGTTTCGATCTGGCTACGGCTCAAGTATGTCAAGATCTTCAAGTGCCCTATTTCCCGGGGTGTCTCACTTTGACGGAGATGTTAAACGCAATCAATGCCGGAGCAAAGATAATCAAACTTTTTCCTGGCAGCGCATTTGGTCCTGACTATGTCAAAGCAATAAAGGGGCCGCTGCCCAACATTAAGATCATGCCTACCGGCGGTGTAACACTTGACAACGTCAAGGATTGGTTCAAGGCAGGGGTAATAGCCGTAGGTGTTGGGGGAGATCTATGTGCTCCCGCCAAAACCGGTGATTTCGCAGCTATCACCGAAAGAGCCAAACAATACGTTGCGGCGATCGCTAGCGCAAGAGTTCCAAATAAGAAAGGTGAATAATATGGCAAAAATCATCACCATGGGCGAAATCATGTTGCGGCTTTCGCCTGTCGGTAACAAGCGACTTGTTCAAGTTGACCAATTTGAAGTTGTCTACGGGGGTGGCGAAGCCAATGTAGCGGTGAGTTTGGCGAATTTCAAACATGAAGCACATTTTGTATCCAAACTCCCAAAACATGAAATTGGCGAAGCTGCAATCGATCAACTAAGAAAGTATAATGTGGCCACTGATTACATCACACGCGGTGGTGACAGAATCGGAATCTATTTCCTTGAGACCGGTGCCAGTATGCGACCTTCAAAGGTGATTTATGATCGTTCAGGAAGCGCTATTGCGGAAGCAGACGTTTCCGATTTTGATTTTGATCAGATCTTTGCTGGTGCCAATTGGTTCCATTGGTCAGGAATTACTCCAGCAATCAGTGAAAAGGCTGCAAAGCTGATAGAAGCTGCCTTACAAGCCGCAAAGCGGCACAAGGTAACGGTATCAGTCGATCTAAACTACCGGAAGAAACTCTGGACTCCAGAACAAGCGCAACGGATCATGACAAACTTGATGAAATATGTGGACGTTTGCATCGGCAATGAAGAAGATGCTGAGCTGACACTCGGATTCAAGCCCAAGTCTGTAGACGTCAAGTCCGGTAAGCTTACTGTTGAAGCTTATAAAGATATATTCGCCGCAATGCAAAAAGAATTCGGTTTTAGGGTCATTGCGACAACATTACGTGAATCGTTCAGCGCCTCAAAGAATGGATGGAGCGGATTGATGTATTCTGACGGTGAATTCTTTAAATCCAAGAACTATATGATCGATCCGATTGTCGACAGGGTTGGTGGCGGTGATGCCTTCAGTGGCGGACTCATCCATGGCTTATTGACAATGGAGAAGCAACAAGCGATTGAATTTGCAGTTGCCGCAAGCGCATTGAAACAGACAATTCCTGGTGACTTCAACTTGGTTAATGAAGCAGAAGTGATGAACCTTGTCGGAGGAGACCAGTCAGGGAGGGTCCAACGATGAAAGAAAACCGTACCGTCAATCGAATTCTTTCGATCCTAGAACTGATTGCGAAGCACGACGAAGGTCTGACTCTTGGTCAAATCTACAGAATATTGGACATGCCAAAGGCGACCGCTTATGATTTTCTGCAGACGCTTTACAAGGCAGATGCAATCTATTATAAGGATCCACGCTTGAAAAATTATGTGATTGGATCAAAGATGTTTGCGATCGGATCAGTTTACACAAAAAACTCGAATCTGATCGAGGCAGCTCAATTTGCATTGAAGGAATTCGCGGACAAACACGGCCGCACTGTATTCATCACAAAACGGATTAACGATAAAATCGTATACGTGTTCAAATATCAATCATCAAGATGCAAGATCATCACAAGAGAGGAAATAGGTTCCGTTCTTCGTGATTTTGAGAATAACCCTATCGGACAATGCTACGGTGCATACGACAAGAAATCTGCAGTTTACAATCTTCCTGAATACGTCAAGATCAGATCAGATCGACACGTCTTTTCCATACTTGAAGAAGCAGACCATATTTGTACACTGGCTGTTCCTGTGTGGAACTTCGAAAATCGAATCTGCGGTGTGTTGGTTGCGTCTGCCTTGGCAGAGGAATCCACTGACAGAAGTCGACTCGCACATGAGCTAATCGACATTTCCGAAAGAATCAGCCGCAGGCTCGGTTATCTCGGCAACTTCAGTGAATAGAGTCGGTATCAGGGCTCATGATGTGGGCCGCATGGACGTAATCTCGTTAGCAAACAAGATTCGTCAATACGGGTTTTCAGGCACTCAGTTGGTCTTTGCTAAAGCGCTGAACGAACCAGTCGATTTTCAGAATCTTGAAGCGATTAAGCAGGCATTTTCCGGACTTCAGATCATGATGCTCGGAGCCTATTTCAATCCAATTCACCCTGACAAGGAAATCGTCGCTAAAGGGATCAGAAATTTCAAAGAGCATCTTCAAGTTGCCAGTTTGCTGGAAGCTCCATACGTCGGTTCTGAAACCGGATCCCTCATGGGTTCGCCTTGGGGATATGTTCCGGAAAATCATACAGATGCCTCGCTAATGGAAATCATCGAAGTGTTTCAAGATCTCGTTAAAGAAGCTGCGTTGAATGATGTTGCCGTGGCTATTGAAGGAGCTTGGCAACATGTTGTATATAGCCCGGAACGGATGCGGCAGGTCTTAGACTTGATCCCCGGGTCGCATCTGCAAGTCACCGTAGACCTATACAACTATTTGCATATGGGAAACTACAACGATCGAATTTCGATATTTCAGCGCTGCTTCGATCTGTTTGCGGATAGGATCCGAATCATCCATCTAAAGGATTTCATGATCGAAAATAATCAACTCAAACAAGTTGGACTCGGCCAAGGTATGATGGAATGGCCGATCCTCATCAATTTGATCAAGAAATACACTCCTGATGCGTCTTTGATCTTTGAGGGCGTGACGGGAGAAGACATCATAACCAGTTATGATCTGATAAGCAATTTATTGAAGGAGGTATAATAATGAAACTTAGCATCAAATACAACAATCATCCCGAGGATGCCAAGAGTTATGACACCAAGACGCTGCGATCAAGATTTTTGATCGACCAAGTATTTGCGGACGATGAGATCTTGCTGACATACTCACATCACGACAGAATAATCGCCGGTGGCGTGAAGCCGGTAGAAGCAGTGCTCGAACTGCCTACCACCAAAGATCTGGGAACTGACTATTTTCTGGAGCGCCGCGAACTTGGTGTGATCAACGTCGGGGGATCCGGCTGGATCGAACTTGATGGTGAAAAATTCACGATGAACACAAATGATGGTTTCTATGTCGGAGCTGGAACCAAATCGGTTCGCTTCGCGTCAGATTCGAAAGAGTCACCTGCCAAATATTACCTTAACAGTGCTCCAGCACACAGGAGTTTTCCGAGTGTCCACATACCGCTCGCTAAAGCCAACCCTAATAAGCTTGGTTCACCTGAGACTTTGAATGAAAGAACAATCTACCAATACGTACATCCTGCGGTTTGCCAGTCATGTCAACTAGTGATGGGTATGACGATCCTTGCACCCGGAAGCGTTTGGAACACGATGATATCGCATACTCATGAACGTCGCATGGAAGTTTATTTTTACTTCAACATGGCACAAGACACCCGCGTATTCCATTTCATGGGACAACCAGATGAAACCAGACACCTGATCATCAACAATGAGCAGGCGGTGATCTCACCTTCTTGGTCGATCCATTCAGGTGTCGGTACATCGAATTACACATTCATCTGGGGAATGTGCGGCGAGAATAAAACCTTTAACGACATGGATTTTGTCGCTATGGATAAATTGAGATAAGGAGATGGTAAATATGTCAATCATTGATGCTTTCCGTTTGGACGGAAAAGTTGCGATCGTCACTGGGGCTTCCACTGGACTTGGCATGGGCATGGCCATAGGCATGGCCGATGCCGGAGCGGATGTTTGCGGAATCGACTATGTTGCCATGGATGAAACTGAAGCCATAATCAAGAAGATGGGAAGGAAATTTCACCAGATCAAGGCGGATTTGATTAAGATCACTCCCGAAGGATTGAATGAATTGGTTGGTGAAGTTGTCAAGGTTTTTGGACACGTCGACATTCTTGTCAACAATGCTGGAATCATCCGTCGCGAAGACGCGATCGAGTTTTCGGAAAAAAACTGGGATGATGTCATGGCAATCAATGTCAAAACGGTGTTTTTCTTTTCCCAAGCCGTAGCTAGGCAGTTTGTAAAACAAGAGAGTAAAGGCAAAATCGTCAACATCGCCTCGATGCTTTCATTCCAGGGTGGAATTCGTGTGCCTTCATACACGGCCGCTAAGTCGGGAGTCAAGGGCATAACGATGGCTCTTGCAAATGAATGGGCACAGTATGACATTAATGTAAATGCTATCGCCCCAGGTTACATGGCCACCAACAATACGGCTCAGCTTCGAAATGATGAGAAGCGCTCCGGAGAAATCCTTGAGAGGATCCCTGCAGGAAGATGGGGGACCCCGGAAGACGTTGCCGGCGCAGCTGTGTTTCTCGCAGGTCAGAACTCTGACTATATCAACGGCTATACTTTGGCTGTAGATGGCGGTTGGCTGGCTCGCTGACAAAAAAACAAATAATGCTGGAAAACGGCCTAAAAAAGGCCGTTTTCTGTTTACATGACACTATCGATGTACTATAATAAACTAGGTATCAATGAATGTTACTTGGAGGACAGAGATGAAAAAAGGGATTTTTATAGTTTTCGGTGTGTTGGTTGTGCTAGTTGTCGGAATGATATTGATGGTGAACTATATGGAGAATAATCTCGACGTAATGTTGGCCGAGGAGTTATTGCCAATCGATCCGAGCACAGAAGCTGATGGAACCTACACGGGAGTCTACGATGCAAAGCTTATTCACGTTGAGGTGTTGGTGACGATCAGAGACGGTGAAATCAGTTCGATCGAAATTCTCAAGCATGACAACGGTCAAGGAGATGCAGCCGAAGCGATCGTTGATTATGTGATCGAAAGCCAGTCGATTGATGTCGATGCAATCGCCGGCGCAACCTACAGTTCCAGAGTGATTTTACTTGCGATATCAGATGCTTTGAATTCATGATTTGAAGATTCAAGAATCGAAGGAGGTTTTCGAATGAAAACTACCGAACGTGTAATCGCATATGTTGATTTAGATCAATTGGCCACTAACTACCGACTTCTTAAAGATCGTATTGGCGACACCTGCCAGTTTATGGCAGTTGTCAAGGCAGACGCCTATGGACACGGCTCGGTGCAAATCGCGAAAAAACTCGAGAGTCTTGGGGTGGCTCACTACGGCGTCGCTTCTGTCCAAGAAGCCGTCGAACTTAGAGAGGCCGGACTCAAAGGCGAAATCCTGATTTTTGGCAGGACTCCCATAGAAGATGCGGGTGTGATCGAGGCCAATGATTTGACGGTAACGGTCGCCTCGGCAAAAGAAGTGCAAACGATGCTTGATCATGCCAAAAATGTGAAATGCCACATCAATGTTGATACTGGTATGTCAAGATACGGTATCTATTGTCAGGATTACGATTTTGTATCGGAAACACTTGAGGAGATAAAGAACATCCATAAGCTTTCTGGTTGCACCATCAACGGCATCTATACTCATTTCGCAAACGCAGTGCATCGCAAAGAAAAATTCACTGAAATGCAATTTTCGATTTTTTCTGAACTACTTGACAGACTCGATGCGTCAGGATTGAAGATCCCCTCTAAACATTGTGCCAACAGTTCAGCGACGCTTTTGTCAGCAAAGATGCATTTAGACATGGTACGCGTAGGTATCGCGCTTTATGGTTTAGCTCAGGTTCCGACTGAATTGGACTTGAAACCAGTCATGACCTTGAAGGCGAAAGTTGCGGACATCAGACTCTTGAACAAGAATGACACGATAAGTTACGGCAGGATATACAAAGTAAAAAGACCCATGCGAATCGCTACTCTTCCATATGGTTATGCGGATGGATATCCGCGCTTGTTGTCAAACAAAGACTATGTACTCTTTGAAAGCAATGAATTGCCTGTCCTGGGACGGATCTGCATGGACGCATGTATGATCGATGCGCTTGATACAGATATCAATGTCGGTGATGAAGTTGAGATTTTCGGTAAAATCAAGACTGCCGGGATGATCGCGAAAAAGGTGGACACTATAGCGTATGAGATTTTGACCAGTGTCGGAAAGCGCGTGAGCAGGATTTATGTTTCAAATAGCTGATCTTGTAGGATGTAGAACTTCTAGAAGAGCCAACAAAAGGTGTTGCCGATAAAATGGGCAACACCTATTTAATTTGCACGGAACGCTATTCACACATGTTGAGAAAATACTGGTGCAATGCAGTATTGTCTGTCAGTTCTGGATGGAATGCAGTCGCAAGTTGCTTGTCTTGTCTACAGGCGACTATGTGCCCATCGACTCGCGCTAAGACTTCGACTTCGTCGCTGGTTGACTCAACATAGGGTGCACGAATGAATACCATCGGAAATTCGCCGATTCCTAATATCTCGCTTGTCACATAAAAACTACCTAGTTGTCTACCATACGCATTTCGCTTGACCACGATTTTGAAAGTCCGCAAAGTCTTTACGTGATTGTTCGAAGTTGAGTCGGCAAGCATGATCATTCCGGCACAAGTACCGAAAACGGGAAGGCCGTGAATGATCATTTCTTGAAGTTGATCGAACATGTTAAGATCGAGAAGCAGTTTCGACATTGTCGTGCTTTCACCACCGGGTATGATCAAACCGTCCATAGGTTTCTTCAAGTCCTCAAGACACCGAATCTCGTGATGTTCAACATTTAGTCTGTCGAGCATTTTTGCATGCTCGATGAAAGCGCCTTGAAGCGCAAGTATCCCTATGTGCATGCCTTTACTCGCCCCGTTTAGCCATCAAGAGGTCGATTTCCTCCTCATTGGTGCCAATCATCGCCTCCCCGAGGTCTTCGGAGATATCCGCCAATATTTCTGGTTTGTCGAAATTTGTTACGGCTTTGACGATTGCAGCAGCTCGCTTCTCGGGATTTCCTGACTTGAAGATTCCCGATCCAACGAAGACACCTTCTGCGCCGAGCTGCATCATCAAAGCAGCGTCAGCCGGAGTAGCTACGCCCCCGGCTGCGAAATTTACAACCGGCAATTTTCCGTTTTCATGAACAAAACGCAAGAGATCAAGCGAAACCTGTAAAGTCTTGGCGGCTTCAAATAGTTCGTCTTCCGCAAGTCCGACAATTCTTCGGATCTCGCTTTGTATCAAGCGCATATGTCTGACTGCCTGAATTATATCTCCGGTCCCAGGTTCGCCCTTGGTTCTGATCATTGCCGCGCCTTCTGCGATCCTTCTGAGAGCTTCGCCCAGATTCTTCGCGCCACAGACAAAAGGCACTTTGAATTTTGTTTTGTCGATATGATAGATGTCGTCTGCGGGAGAAAGCACTTCAGATTCGTCGATATAGTCGATCTCCAAAGCTTCGAGTATCTGCGCCTCAACGAAATGTCCGATTCTGACTTTGGCCATGACGGGAATCGTTACGGCAGCCATGATTTCCTTGATGAGTTTTGGATCGCTCATCCGGGAAACGCCTCCGGCCTTGCGGATGTCAGCTGGAATCCTTTCAAGGGCCATGACGGCGCAAGCGCCGGCATTTTGAGCAATACGCGCTTGCTCAGCGTTCGTGACATCCATGATGACTCCGCCTTTTAGCATCTGAGCTAATTCCTTGTTTAGTTCGTATCTTGTATGTGTCATAATCTTCCTCCCTGTTGACAAATAGTAGTCTCTACTTTATATTATAGACGTGACTGACATTATATAAATAGCCAGAAATGATATTTTGTTACAGGTCAGATGAGGTGAATACATGATAACCCTATTTTTTGACAAAAATGCGAAAGAGCCTTTATATGAACAACTATATGCACATATAAAGGAAGCGATATTATCGCGTCAATTGCCTCCGGATGAAAAAATGCCTTCTAAAAGGGAATTGGCTTTTCATCTGAAAGTCAGCGTTCAAACGGTTGAGACTGCATATCAGCAACTTATGGCGGAAGGGTATATTCGTTCCAAGCCGAAAAGCGGATATTTTGTTGAAAGGATCGAAGCATCGCCATTGCGAAAGATCGGTCCTAAATCTACTGGCAACGTCGTATCAAAAAGCGATGTTACGATCAAGGTGGATTTTCGCACTGATGTCATCGATCACGAGCATTTTCCTTATCTTCAATGGGCTCGTCTCGAAAAAACAATTATTTTGGACGAGATCAAAAGCTCGATAAATAGCCAATCGACGTTTGGGTATTTACCGCTACGCGAGGAGATTGCAAAATATCTTTACCAATATCGCGGAATCAGTGCAAATCCAAACAATATCATGATTGGATCGGGAACTGATCATTTGTTAATGGTTCTGAGGTTCCTCTTTCCGGGAAGTCTCAAGATAGCGATCGAAAACCCCGTTTATCTCAAATTGGTGAGACTGTATCAAGCTCTGGGCGTTGAAGTTATTTCCACTGGACTTGATGAGAGCGGGTTCATGGTCAAAGAAATACTTGAAAAGGCGATTGATTTAGTCCATGTTACTCCATCCCACCAGTTTCCTAGCGGTAGAGTCATGCCAATCGCAAGAAGGATAGAAGTTCTTAACTGGGCAAATCAAAGTCAACGAAGATATGTTATCGAAGATGACTACGACAGCGAATTTCGGTTCAGTGGAAATCCGATACCGGCCATGAAGTCCCTGGATTATTCCGAAAACGTGATCTATATGAATTCGTTCACAAAAAGCGTCGCACCAAGTCTCAGGATCAGTTTCATGGTGTTGCCTGAGGAACTTGCGGATAATGCAAGAAGTCAACTTGATTTTCTCGCTTGTCCAGTCGCCTTGCTTGGACAAGTGGCCTTGAGCCAGTTTCTTGCCAATGGCATGTTTGAGAGACACCTTAACAAGATGAAAATGATTTATAAGTCTAGACGCGATAAACTGATAGAATTGATCAGAAACACTTGGATGAGAGAAAAGTTCGATATATCCGGATATGAAGCTGGATTGCATTTTCTTCTTGTAGCCAAAGAAGCAGTAGATGAACATGAACTAGTAAGTTTGGCAAAAACAAATGGCATCCGGATTCGAGGAATGAATGAATACATTGTCCGCGAAATCTTCGATGCCAAAGCGACGATAGTCATGGGGTATTCCGACCTGTCTGATCATGCAATGAAGACAGGAATCGCCACACTTGAGCAAGCGTGGCGACCGTTGTTTTATCATGAATAATATAAGTTTTATTTGCAGACTATCGCCACGAGGGTGTCCTTCTCGAGGACAAGCTCCTGGGGCTCATCGAGATTGCCGCTGAAAATCCGCAATCTTTGGTTGTCAAGGATTCCAATCGGCATGAACTGTTGGTCGGAATTTGTGTATACTGACCTGATGAACTCGCTGGCGGAATTAAAGCTCATCGGATAATTACCATCGATGAATGAGCCAGCGGGGAAAGTATAGATCTCATAAGAAGAGTTTTCTGCATCGTAAGTGAGCAACTCCATGAATAGTGGGTATAGGTCACGGTTCTTCGTCAATTGCGTAATGATCCGACTAATGTATTGGTTAGAAATGATGGTGTTTTCAATGTTGTAGGATTTGGCAATGTCAAAGTTCCTGGGGTTCAGGAGTTCAATTACGATTTTTGCGTTATGCTTGATTGCGATTTCCTGGATCATCAACAACGTCACTAGTACGTCTGAATCATAATCTTTCGGTTCAAGATGATCATCGGAAAGAACGAGTATTGTGTCGATCTTTGCAAGGTCGTGCGTATGTTTTCTGATCGTTGGCATATCGTTTGCCGGAACCAAGGTTACGTTGACCTTGGTAGAGGCGTCCTTTTCAAACCAATGTAGCGAATCGAGAATGTATTTGAGTTTGTTATTGGTGCCGAAAACCACGATTGTGGTTTCGGGATAAGCCATGTCGACATTTATCGCTAGGGATAGAGGCTTTGGAGCCGGTTTATCTCGTCTGATTTGCACGTCCTTTTCATTTCCAGCAATGACGTAAAGATGATCATTGCGTTTGAAAAGGGGAATGACTCTGGGGCATTGCTCATAGATGGTCTCGAATTCTTTGTTCTCAACGGCATAAAATTCCATACCTTCAAAAGAAAATAATTCCTGAAAGACGGAATTCAAAACAGGATACAAGATCGTTTGAGCAATCAATCGTCCCAACATCTCATCCGGCAAAATGGGAATGATCTGATTTTCAAGTGAAAGATGATTGGAAATCTTCTCTTTGATCAAAGGGAGCGTTTCTTCATTGATTATTTCAACGATCACGGATTGCTCAGGTCTCAAATTGGCATGCGCTATCAACATCAAAGACTTGATTGAGAGGATATCAGGATTTTTTAGTTCGTTAATCGAACTCGCTTCCTCAGCTGCAAGAATGACTATCGTTTTTGCACGCTCAAGGCAGACCTTGTCTAAATCGTGTTTAGAGTACACATCGCCTTCGCGGACGATGATGTTCATGTTCTTCAGTTTCGAGCGATGGTTGATTTCATAGAGTTTGTTACGGATGGCTTGTTCGATATGTTCCTTATCTTGATCTGAAAGCACGACGATGTTCGTGACTTGATCGTCAAAGCGATAATCAGCAATCAGCTCAAGAGCCTTGGAGTTCCAGTTTAGAATCAGGATATGATTGCTGATGAAGAGGGCGTTTTTCCCTTGGCGTGAATGTTCGATTATCGAAGCAAACAGGTTTGCGACGTAAGCGATGATACCACCGCTGAAGGTAATCATGGAGGTTATGATCACAACGATTGAAATGATTCTGATCGGCACGCTCACGGAAGGATCATAAAAACCAGGCTCCAGCATCCATGTTATTCCTGAATTCCAAAGCGACTCAACGACGCTACCATAGAGCGATGGATCGATTATGTAGGCCAAAAGCGAAGATATCAACCAAATAAGTACGTTGAAACCTACAATTGCCAGAAGCAGAAGCAACCTCGCATTTTGGCTCCGCTTGATGCTTATCCACTGTTTAATCTTGTTTATCATTGCAACACCCCCCAATACATAGTGAAATAATAGCATTTTTGAACGGTTGAGACAAGTTGCTGATGAAAAAACACTTCATACTTTAAAACTTGGGAGTGCTCATATTTATTAACTTACTCTTTAGCACTATTTAGATATAGGCAGTCTTGGCTGATTTTTGAACGAATGGGGCTTTTTTATGAAAGCGTTTTATGTTATCATGTAAGAAGTGAAAGTGGTGGAATAATGAGAATCGAGAAACACCCCATCTTGGAGTTCAAACAGCGTGAAAAAATCTATTTCACCTTCGATGGAAAAGAAGTATTCGGATATGCCGGAGACACGATTGCCTCGGCTTTGGACGCATTGGGCGTAAAAGTCGTTTCCCGCAGTCCGATCCATGACAGAGCAAGAGGTTTTTACTGTGCAATCGGGAACTGTGGGTCATGCCACATGGTTGTCAATGGAGTTCCGAATGTAAAAACTTGCATCACTCGACTCGAACCGGGAATGAATGTCAACACCCAGAAAGGCAAAGGCCAGATCAGATGAAGGAAATCGACTTGATGATAATTGGTGGTGGCCCGGCAGGATTGTCTGCCGCAAAAGTTGCTTTAGAAGCCGGTTTGAAAGTCATGATCGTTGATCGCAACATGTCCTTGGGGGGACAACTTATAAAGCAAACCCACAAATTCTTCGGTTCTGAGAAACAGTACGCCAAAACCAGAGGGTTTGACATTGCCAAGAGATTGATCGACAAGTTGGCTGTTCACAAGGATAATTTGGAAATTTGTTTGGAAACTACTGCAGTAGGACTTTACAAGGACTATGTTGTTACAACACTGCAAGGTGAAACATATACGAAATATCGCTCAAAATCAATCATCATCGCTACTGGTGCTTCCGAAAAGGTGTTGGCTTTTGAAAACAACGATCTTCCAGGAGTTTATGGCGCTGGAGCAGTCCAAACGTTGATGAATCTATATGGAGTGATTCCTGGCAAAAAAGCGCTGATGGTCGGCAGTGGCAACATCGGTTTGATCGTCAGCTACCAAATGATGCAAGCAGGGATCGAAGTTTTGGCGATCGTCGAAGCTGCACCGAAGATTGGTGGATACAAAGTCCATGCAGCAAAAATACGTCGCCTTGGTGTTCCCATTCATACTTCAACCACAGTCAAGCGAGCTGTTGGTAAAGATCAGGTTGAGGCAGTTGTAACTGTTGAACTTGATGAAAAGTGGAAGGAGATCCCGGGAACCGAGAAAACTTATGAGACAGATATTGTATGTATTTCAGTCGGTCTCAGTCCCTTGCACCAGTTGTTGTCGATGGCAGAAATTGAAATGCGTTACATACCAGAGTTGGGCGGTCTGGTTCCCATTGTTGACGAGTTCAACGAGACAAGCATGGAGAAAGTCTTCGTTTGTGGAGACGTCATTGGAGTTGAAGAAGCTTCAAGCGCTATGGTCGAAGGCTCGCTCGCTGGATTGATCGCCGCCAAGAGACTTGGTAAAGAACATCCCGAACACGAGGCGAGACTGGATGATTATTTGAAGCAATTATCAGATTTGCGTAATGGTCCTTTCGGTATCAAAACGAGAGTTGGACTGAAGAAACTGCGAGGTGTTGGTGATGCTAGATAAAACTGGAGTCCCGACCGATTCATTGGTGCGCAGCAGATTCCCCGATACAAGTTTCCTTGTCAAACCAAAGGCAATTCTTGAATGTTATGAAGATATCAGCTGCAATCCGTGCGCCACAAACTGTCCCTTCAAAGCAATTACGATTGCGGATGGTTTGAACAGTCAACCCGTTCTCAATCCTGAACTGTGCACCGGTTGTGGAATCTGTATCTATAGTTGCCCCGGTCTGGCCATTTCCGTGGTTCAGATTGTTGAAGACAAAGCGAGATTCAAGATTCCTTATGAGTTTCTCCCTATTCCCAATTCAGGCGAAGTGTGGTCTGGACTGAACCGTACGGGTGAGCGTATCTGCGACGCTTCGATAATCAACGTCACAGACTCGAAAAGACAAGACAAGACAGTGGTTGTCACAGTAGATGTAGATAAGAAATATTTATACGAATTCATCACAATCAAGGTGCAAAAATGAGCGACAAGGATATTATCATATGCAGGTGCGAAGACATCACTCGCGAAGATATCCGCAAATGCATGGAACGAGGTTTCATCACATTTGAAGATCTCAAACGCCAATTGCGAGTTGGAATGGGACCGTGTCAGGGACAAACTTGTTCCGAACTCATCAAGCGAGAATTGGCAGATTTTCTTGGCGAAAAACCAGATGTCATAAATACGCACAAGACAAGGCCATTGGTCATAGGCGTGAAGTTGAAGTCAATCAAGGCTGGAGTAGACAATGAAAGCTGAGATCGTCATTATCGGAGCTGGGATCACCGGCGTAAGCATCGCCTACAATCTTGCGATACAAGGAGTAAAAGACATTGTTGTTGTCGACAAGAGTTTCATGACTTCAGGAGCCACGGGAAGATGTGGGGCTGGAGTCAGACAACAATGGGGTACCAAAGGGAACTGCATCATGGCCAAGAAATCGATCGAATTCTTTGAAAGTGCTACTGATACGCTTGAATACGATGATGACATTGAATTCAAGCAAGAAGGATATTTGATCTTGGCTACGACTCCCGAAGAAGATGAACTCTTCTTCGAAAACGTAAGACTGCAAAACAGTTTGGGTATTCCTTCGCGAGTATGCAACAAGAAAGAAGCTTTGAAAGTTGTTCCTTATCTGCGGCCGGAGTCATTCACAAGCGCAACATATTGTCCGACTGACGGACATTTGAATCCTTTCAAAATGACGGATGCATACTTCCAGAAGGCCAAGCAGCTTGGCGTCGAGTTCTTGTTTTTTGAAACCGTTGAGAGCATTGAGATCAACAATGGCAAGATAACTTCAGTAACCACAGAAAAACGAACCATCAAGACAAACAAGGTAGTGAACGCTGCCGGCGGTTATGCGCACGAAGTTGGATTGATGGTTGGCATCGATATTCCCGTATACTCAGAGAATCATGAGATCTTAGTTACAGAACCTGTAGATAAAATGCAAGGTCCGATGGTCATGTCGTTTTCAAAAAACATCTATTGTCAGCAAGTTCCTCACGGAAGTTTTCTGATTGGTAGAAGCAACCCCGAAGCAAAGCATGATCATGACATCAGTTCCTCTTGGCAATTTCTCGACGAGATGGCGAAGACCGTCTGTGACATCATGCCGAAAATCGGAGAACTTAGGGTCATTCGCCAATGGGGAGGATCTTATAATATCTCGCCTGACAGACAACCGATCATCAGTGACGTGAAAAGTCTACCGGGATTCTACATTGCCTGTGGATTCAGCGGGCACGGATTCATGTTCGCTCCTATGAGCGGTGTGCTTATCACAGAAATCGTACTCAATAAACCGACTTCACTCGATGCAAGCGATTATCGCTTGGACCGATTCGAAGATAAAATTGTCACGGAATATGAAAAATCCGTGGTCTAGGAAAGGATGATATCATGGCAATATATGAATACAGGACCGAACCTTTGACAGACTTCACAAAACCCGAGAACCGGGAGAAGTACATGGCAGCGATCAAGCAGATTGAGGCCGAACTAGGTCAGACCTATCCGCTTATCATCGGTGGCCGCAGCGTATTTACCAAAGAACATTATATCTCGATGAATCCCGCTGATCACACTCAAGTTATCGGAGAGATTTCGCAGGCCGGGATTAAAGAGGCAGAAGAAGCCATGGAAGCAGCGTTGATTGCTTTCGAAAGTTGGAAGAAAGTCCCAGCCAAACAACGTGCAGACGTTCTGTTCAAGGCTGCCGCAATTTTGAAGCGCGAGCGATTTGAATTCAACGCCTTGATGACGCTAGAAGCGGGAAAACCATGGATCGAAGCGGATGCCGATACGGCAGAGGCAATCGATTTTCTGGAATACTACGGCAGACAAATGTTGCAGTTGGATCGGATTGATGATCTTGTTCTCAGTCGCCGAGACATCGAAAAGAACGAATACAAGTACATTCCGCTTGGAGTTGGAGCAATCATAACACCCTGGAATTTCCCGATGGCGATCTTGACGGGAATGACTTCAGCTGCCATCGTAAGTGGCAACACGGTGCTCCTGAAACCGGCTTCGACAACGCAGGTCATTGCCTATAGGTTCGTCAACGTGCTGAAACGCGCTGGCTTGCCGGAAGGAGTTGTAAACTTCGTTCCTGGCCGAGGCTCGGAAATCGGTGATTATATCGTCAAACATCCGAAGACGCGTTTCATTTCCTTCACGGGTTCGAAAGAGGTCGGTCAATCAATTTTTGAGAATGCGGCAAAAGTCAATAAAGGCCAAATTTGGTTGAAGCGAGTCATCGCCGAAATGGGAGGCAAAGATGCAATCCTCGTTGACAGCGACACGGATCCCGAGATGTCCGCAACGGCGATTGTCCAGTCGGCGTTTGGTTTTTCCGGTCAGAAATGCAGTGCTTGTTCAAGAGCGATAATCCATCAGGACGTATACGATAAAGTTTTAGAACTGATCATTGAAAAAACAAAAAAATTGAGAGTTGGCGATCCAAAGAATGAATTGGTGAATGTTGGACCAGTAAATGATCAGCGGGCATACAATTCGATAACAGAATATATTGAAATTGGACGCAAGGAAGGAAAAATCGTTGCTGGTGGAACTTCGAGTAAAGACAAAGGTTGGTTCATCGATCCGACGGTAATCGTTGATCTTGATCCGATGGCTAGAGTCATGCAGGAAGAGATCTTCGGCCCGGTTCTTTCCGTTGTCAAAGTCGATAGTTTTGAGACCGGACTTGATGTAGTGAACAACACAGAATTTGGTTTGACTGGGGCAATCATTTCGAACAATCGTGAGCACATCGAACGCGCCAAAGCTGAATTCCATGTCGGCAATCTCTATATCAACCGCAAATGCACTGGGGCCATCGTTGGTTATCAACCTTTTGGCGGTTTCAATATGAGCGGGACCGATTCCAAAGCCGGAGGTCCAGACTATTTAGTATTGCATATGCAAGGTAAATCAATATGCGAAGCGCTTTAGACGGTGATCTCGAATTATTAAGACAGTTTTATGATAAGAACAAAAAGACAGAATCTGAGTTCAAACAAGCGGGTATTTTGCTTAAGGACTTTGAAGAATATTTGCGCAAGATTGGCGTTGATAAACCACTCTCGCAAATTGAATACAAAACGCTCGATGAGTATGTATCAGAACTGATCCGAACAAAGAGAAATACGTTGGAGAATTTTCTCATTCTTTTGCGTTACTTCCATGTCATTTCTAACCAAGATAACTACATTTATCTTTTGAGGTACCTAGGCGGACTTGATGTCTTGGAAAACATCATTGCCCGTTTTCGCAGACTTCATGGTCAGACTTCCAAAATCGAAGCATTGCAAGGATATACCTTGCCTTTGCTAGGTACAAGTCCCCAGAAGTTGCCAGAATTTGTCAATGAATTGATGGACAGATTACGGACAGTCCTTGATGATGAAGAAGTCGCAGAGGTTTTGGCAGGAAACAATCATGGCGTATCCAAACTCGCTTTTGTCCAAGACAAACTGCTTTATGAACAATCTGCAGATATCGATGAGTTTTTAGTTCGTCTACATCAAAACAAAGTCGAAATGTTGGCTAAACACGCCCGTGAGCATACCGTTTGGTTCGAGCAGAAAATCGATGACGAAGCAGTGGAATATGTCCGAGGAAATCAGGAATTGTTATCAGCGGTCAGGGTTGGCAATGAGCTTTTTGTGACCAAGACCCCTTATGATTTTCACGGCTATCTGCATGCGAAGGATCCCATCGAGAAGCGTTATCAAGCATGCCATTGCCCCTTTGCCAGAGAGACAATAAAGAGCTCTAAGGTAGATGTCCCAGCAAGCTGGTGCAATTGCAGCGCCGGATTCACCAAGTTTCCTTTCGAAGTCATTTTTGACAAGAAATTGCCCGTAAAAGTTTTGGCTTCTGTATTGGACGGTGACGAAATCTGTCGCTTTGCGATATCGCTTGCCGATGTAAACTATAAACTAAGTCCATGACTTATAAGATCTATATCTGAACAAAAATCTGTTTGAAGAAAGGAGTGAACCATGAGAAGAGCACTGCTAGAAAAACTTGAACCTTGTGATTTTTCCGTTCAAGAAACAAAATTCAGCGTTGAAAACTTGTTGGCATATGTCGTTGACAGCATTATCAAATTGGGTATTGAACCGTCATTTGCCTATGTATGTGTGGGCGCCACCAAACTGTTTCCCGATTATTTTTCGTTGGGGCTGGAATTTCCAGAGATGCCAGATGCCAGAATCGTCGCTGAAAAGCTTGAACTCGGTAAAGCATATATAACTGCAGAACCATCGGGTATATATAAACTGACACCAACGGGCAAAGAGATTGCTCGGGATGTGTCTGCGGAACTGATGAAAACCAGGGCTATTAAGCCCATTACCAAAATCAAAGCTTTAGATTCCGGATCGATTTCACGCAATTATTCGGAACTGCAACTCACAAAACCTTACAGCGATTATTTGTTGACAAAACAATTTTCGGTTGATGCTTTGATGAACCATTTCAGCCTTCCGCTGACGCAGAAGAGAGAAATGCGCAAATACTTGATGCAAATAAACAGCTACGCCAATACAATTGGCGATAAAACGATGGATCAGTATACGCACGAATTACTGAAAGTCCTCGATGGCAAATAATCCCTTACCAAAATTTGAATAGAAACAGTGTAGTTTTGATACATAAAGAGCCGCGCATTCGCTCTGAAAGCGCGACTCTTTTTTTGGTTTACCAATGGTTTAACCAACACGATTATGCAATAAACAACCCGGCTGTATGTTTTTATTTTTCTTGATGATTTTTTTGTGTCTTTCACCTGTTTTTCCTTGGCTTTTCCTTGCGGTGGTGTTATAATGATTGTGAAAGCGTTTCCAAGAAAAAATCATATCAAAAACAAGGAGGAGTACAATGAACAAGTTTGACTACATGGAGAAGCACGGTTACGAGCAACTTGTCTACTTTTTCGACAAGACAACCGGGCTAAAAGGCATCACTTGCATCCACAATACCACGTTGGGACCGGCACTCGGAGGAACAAGACTGTGGAATTACGAATGCGAAGAAGATGCCGTACTTGACTGTCTGCGTCTGGCAAGAGGCATGTCCTACAAAGCGGCAGCTGCCGGATTGAATCTCGGTGGCGGAAAGACAGTCTTGATCGGAGATGCGGCAAAAGTTAAGAATGAGGCCTATTTCAGAGCTTTGGGACGTTACGTCCAAAGTCTGAATGGCAGATACATCACCGCCGAAGATGTTAACACATCTACGAAAGATATGGATTATGTCCATATGGAGACAAACCATGTTGTCGGACTTGAAGGTAAATCGGGTAATCCGTCGCCAATGACTGCCTTGGGCGTGTTCCATGGTATTCGTGCATCGTTGATGCATGTTCATGGCAACGATGATATATCGAAGTATTCGTTCGCAGTTCAAGGAACAGGACAGACTGGCTACTATCTAGTCAAAATGTTGATCGAAGCAAAAGCAAAGAAAATCTATTTCACGGAAATTAATCCTAAGCATATTGAGAAGATGAAAAAAGAGTGTCCGGAAGCAGAGTATGTGAAACCGGAACTGATCTACGGTCTTGATGTAGACGTGTTCTCCCCTTGTGCCTTGGGCGCAATTCTCAATGATGATACTATCCCTCAGATCAAAGCCAAAATTATTGCTGGATCTGCCAATAACGCCCTCCAAGATGAAGAAAAACATGGAATGATGATCAAAGACAGAAATATCCTTTACGCGCCGGACTTTGTCATCAATGCCGGAGGACTCATCAACGTCTATCACGAGTTGTTCACATATGTCAAAGAAAGAGCGGTCAGGGACATAGAGAAAATCTACGATCGTTTGCTTGAGATTTTCAGCATCGCCGAGACTGAAAATATTTCCACACACGCAGCAGCCAAGGTTTTTGCCAAGAATCGCATTGAGACGATAAATAACCTTCACTCCAACTATATTCCCAGGTAATCTATGAAAAGGATTACCTTTCTTACGGGCTATTATGGTTCCGGAAAAACGGAAATAGCCTTAAATCTGGCCCTTAAGCATAAAGCTGAATACTTGGTTGATTTGGACATCATCAACCCGTACTTCCGATCCCGAGAGGCAAAGGAACTATTGGGAGAAGATATCGAGATCATTTCTTCAGATCTTGAAAATGGAACTTACGCCGATCTTCCCTATTTGTCAAAGAAGATCTTTTTGCCGTTTCGAAAAGATGATGCAATCGCCATCTTTGATCTTGGCGGCAATGATCTTGGCGCGAAGGTAATGCGGCAGTTCGATCAGGAAGACATGCAAAAAGTTGATCTATTTCTTGTCTTGAACGTCTTTCGCGAAGAAACCAAGGACGCCAAATCGATACTGGAATTGATCGACCAAATCGAGCGAAGCGGAGGTTTCAAAATCACGGGCCTTATAAACAACTCTAACCTTTTACGGGAAACCACGTATGACGACATTTTCAGCGGTGAGGCGATTATTTCCGAAGTTGAAAAGAAGTCTGGAATCCCAATTGTTTATTCATGCGTGTATGAAGAAATTTATGATCCAACAAAAAAACTAGCGGGAGAAACGTTGATACTAAAGCTTTATTTCCGCAAGAAGTGGTATTAAGGGAGGAAGAAAATGCCAAAAGGAAAAACAATATTTGATTATGAAAGATGCAAGGGTTGCTTGCTTTGCGTCGAGTTTTGTCCCCAGAAGATACTTTACCAAGACAAGACTACGCTTAATAAGGCAGGTTACAATATTATCAAGGTTTCTGATCCGGACAGATGCATTGGCTGCGCATTCTGCGCAATTATGTGTCCGGATTCGGTAATCACGGTCGAGGTGGAAAAATAATGGGAAAAGTACTCATGAAAGGCAACGAAGCCGTTGCCGTAGCAGCCATTCTCGGCGGTGTTGACGCATTCTTCGGTTATCCGATAACACCGCAGAACGAAGTCCCTGAATATTTGTCCAAACATCTGCTCGCTAACAACAAGGTGTTTGTTCAAGCTGAATCAGAAGTTGCGGCCATCAACATGGTTTATGGCGCAGCAGGCGCAGGAGCTAGGGTTATGACGTCCTCTTCATCACCTGGTGTGGCATTGAAACAAGAGGGTATTTCGTATCTTTGCGGGGCTGAATTGCCTTGTGTGATCGTCTCTGTAATGCGCGGCGGTCCTGGACTAGGCGGCATCCAACCTTCGCAGGCTGATTACTATCAGGCGACGCGCGGCGGTGGCAATGGCGACTATCAAGTGATCGTGTTTGCGCCCGAGACAATTCAAGAGACAATTGATACGATGAAGGAAGCTTTTGATATAGCTGACTATTATCGCAATCCGGTAATGGTACTCATAGATGGATTGATCGGTCAGATGATGGAATCTGTCGATCTTGATCGACCGGTAAAGAAAAGGTTCATTCCACAAAAAGATTATGCGACTACCGGAACAAAAAATCATCCGGGAAGAAACATCGCCAATTCACTTTTCCTTGATCCGGTCCAACTTGAACAGCACAATCATAAGTTGTTCAAGAAGTATCAAATCGTTAAACAAAACGAAACCCGTTATGAAGCCATAAATCTAGATAACGCTGATTACGTGATCGTTGCCTATGGCACGATGTCCCGGATCTGCCGTTCATCAATCGAGATGCTTAAAGAAAAAGGCATAAACGTCGGGATGATCCGACCCATTTCACTTTGGCCATATCCCAAAGCGGCCTTTGACCAAATCCCGACCACATGCAAAGGCATACTTTGTGCGGAAATGAGCATGGGTCAGATGCTTGACGATGTTTTGATCGCAAACCGCGGCAGATTTGAAGTTGGGTTCTTCGGTCGTTGCGGCGGAATGGTTCCCGAGCCGGAAGAAGTTGTCGATGCTATCGTGAATTTCAAGGACAAGGTGGTGGAATAATGGCTATCAAATATCAGAAATCAAAAGGGTTGACTGACGTACCTCT